>JAHCJW010000069.1 GCA_026126125.1 Devosia sp. | reverse complement strand
GCCCCCGGCGGCGCGGGGAAGAATTCGGCGGCGGCACCGGGGCGGGCATAGGCGCGGATGCGGTGCCAGCGTTCGAACCCCACCACCAGGCGCCCGTCAGGCAGGCGCGCGAGGCTTTCCGCATCGGCCATCCAGCCACGGGTCAGCGGCTGGCCGGAACCGTCGCGGAGCGGCGCGATATCCAGGTCGCGAATGCCGACCAGGCGGTCGTCCTGCATCACCAGCTGCGCCTGGAACCAGCTGCCGGTGTCGCCGACGGCGATCATGCGGAAGTCGCGATCGACCAGCATCGCGGAAAGCCCGCCGAAGCGGCGATCGCCGCTGGTGACATGCAGCGCGCCGGCGAAGCGCAGGGGGCCGATGCGGTCGGGCGCGTTCTCGGCCGCGAAGGGCAGGGCGCGGCCGTGGACCGGTGCGGGGTCGGCAAGGGCCGGCCAGGCAAGGAGGAGGGCGAGGAGGAGCGCGAGAAGGACTCCCTCCCCCCTTGCGGGGGAGGGTTGGAGAGGGGGGCTGGCGCCGCACGTCGTGCCTTCGCGGAAAGTCCGAGGCCTGCCCCAGCGGGGGGGCGCCCCCCCCCCCCCCCCCCCCCCCGGGGGGGGGGGGGGGGGGGGGGGGGGCCGCCAAAGCCCCTCGGCATGAACGCGAATGTGAACCCCACATCCGGCGCTTCGCGCCACCGTCTCCCCTCAGGGGAGAAGGGAAGGGGCGCCTGATGTTGGTAACGCATCCCCATCACCGCGCCCTCGGGTCCAGCACGCGGTAGAGCACGTCCGATACCTTGTTGATGACGATAAACACCGCGCCGATGACCAGGGTGGAGCCCAGCACCGCATTCATATCGGCGTTGAGCAGCGCAGTGGTGAGATAGTTGCCGATGCCGGGCCAGGAGAAGACCATTTCGATCATCACCGAGCCTTCGAGCAGCCCGGCATAGGACAGACCGATAACGGTAATCAGCGGCACGCGGATCGGGTTGAAGGCGTGGCGCCAGACAACGACGCGTTCGGGTACACCTTTGACCCGGGCCGTGGTGACGAATTCCTGGCTCAGCTGGTCGAGCATGAAGCTGCGGGTCATGCGCGCGATATAGGCAAGACTAAAAAAGCCCAGGACGGAGGCAGGCAGGACGATGTGCCAGACCGCGTTCCAGAAGATGGCGATTTCGCCGCGCAACAGACTGTCGACAAGGAGCATGCCGGTAATCGGCTGCACGAGGCCATCGTAGAAAATATCGAGGCGGCCGGGGCCTCCCACCCAGCGCAGGCGGGCATAGAACAGGGCGAGGCCGACGAGGCCCAGCCAGAACGCGGGCACCGAATAGCCCAGAAGTCCGACGACGCGGATCACCTGATCGAGCCAGCTGCCCTGCCGGGCCGCGGCGGTGACCCCAAGCGGAACGCCCAGAGCAACGCCGATCAGGATGCCGAGCGTGGCCATTTCGAAGGTGGCGGGAAAGAACCGGCTCAGATCGTCCGCGACCAGCCGACCGGTCGAAATCGAGCGGCCGAGATCACCGGAAAAAACGTTGAGAACGTAGGAGGCGAACTGCTCATAGAGCGGGCGATCGAGGCCCATGGCAATCTTGGCGGCGTCATATTGCGCCTGGCTGGCCCGGTCGCCGACCACGGAAAGAACCGGGTCGATGGGGATGATCCGGCCGATGAAGAAGGTGATGGCCAGAAGGCCGAGAAAGGTGAGGAAAAGCGTGACGGCAAAGCCCCCCAGCGCCGAAAGCCTTCGCTTCCAACGCTTGCCGGACAAAGAGGCGGCTTGTGGGGCGCGGGAACTCGGCTGATCGACGCTCACACGGATTCCTCTTTTTAAAACAACTATCTATCCGCAGAAGATGTCTCTAGGGCGGACGACAAAAACTTCACATTTCCCTTTCACTATACAAGAAACTTTGCTTATATCAAAAAAATTTTGATGAGGATCGATGGCAGAGCAAGCCACGGCGCGGATGGAAGAGGGGCACCCCAGGATTGGGGCGCTGATCCGTGCGCGCCGCCGCCAGCAGCATATGACCTTGATGGCTCTGGGCGAAGCGGCCGAGGTGTCGGTGGGCTATCTCAGTCAGGTCGAGCGCGACCACGCAACGCCTTCTCTGGGCACCTTGGCACAGATTGCCCGTGCTCTGGGCGTCTCCATCGACTATTTTGTCGCCACCCCCGCGCCGCACAATGCGCTGACGCGTGCCGGCGAACGCAACCGCTTCTCCATCGACGGATCGTCCATCGTCTACGAGCGCCTGGGGGCGGAGTTTCCCGGCAATCAGCTTTCAAGCTTCGTCATGATCGTGCCGCCCGGCTATCGCTCCGAGACGGTGGCGCATGAAGGCGAGGAAATTCTCTATGTGCTCGATGGCTCCATCACCCAGCGCCTCGATGGCGAGGAAATGGTGATGAACGCCGGCGACAGCCTGCACTTTCGTGGCAATCGACCCCATTCGTGGTCGAACCATACCGATCAGCCTGCCCGCCTGTTGTGGACGGGTACGCTCGCCCTCTTTCGCTCCACGGCGCGGCCGCCTCGGCCGGTCGTCGCGAAACCCAAAGCCGGCGTCGACAAGCCGGTGAGGAAAAAAGTCACCCCAAAGGAGAAACGCACATGAAGTTCTTTCGCGCTGCTTTGCTGGCAACCGCGCTGACCATGCCGCTTGCGGCCGGTGCAGCCTATGCTGCCACCCCCGCCGACGCCCTGGTCATCGCCCAGAACATCGACGATATCGTCGCGCTCGACCCGGCACAGGCATATGAATTCTCGGCCGGCGAGATCAACGCCAATCTCTATGACAAGCTGGTCCAGTATGACGCGGCCGACACGACGCTGCTCGCGGCAGGTCTTGCCTCGGAATGGAGCGCCGACGAGGAGGCCAAGACGCTGACCTTCACCATGCGCGACGGCGCCACCTTCGCCTCGGGCAACCCGGTCCGCGCTGAAGACGTGCATTTCTCGTTCAAGCGCGTGGTGGCCCTGAACCTCAATCCCGCTTTCATCCTGACCCAGCTCGGCTGGACCCCGGAAAACGTCGACGAGATGGTGACGGTTGAGGGCAACACGGTCACGCTCAAGTGGAGCGGCGATTTCGCTTCCGCCTTCGTGCTCAACGTGCTGGCCGCCCGTCCTGGCGCTATCGTCGATGAAGTTCTCGTGCGCGAGCACGAGGTTGACGGTGACTGGGGCAATGCCTGGCTCAACACCAATTCGGCCGGTTCCGGTCCGTTCGTTCTGACCGACTATCGTCCGGCCGAACTCGTTCGCCTCACCGCCAACGAGAACTATTGGAACGGCGCTCCGGCGATGAAGCAGGTGCTGATCCGTCACGTCGCCGAAGCCGCCACCCAGCAGCTTCTGCTCAACTCGGGCGATATCGATATCGCCAAGAACCTGACTTCGGACCAGGTCGCCGGCCTTTCCGGCGATGCGATCAAGGTCGAAACCTTCCCGCAGGCGGCCGTGCATTTCCTCTCCTTTAACCAGAAGACGGAAGCTCTGACCCCGCCGGCTGTGTGGGAGGCCGCGCGCTATCTCGTCGACTATGACGGCATGACCCAGACTTTCCTCAAAGGTCAGATGGAAAAGCACCAGGCCTTCTGGCCCAAGGGCTTCCCCGGCTCCTACGATGAAACGCCCTATAGCTACGACGTGGAAAAGGCCAAGCAGATCCTTGCCGACGCCGGTATTTCCACGCCGATCAACGTGACGCTGGACGTGATCAACTCGACCCCGTTCACCGACATCGCCCAGTCGCTGCAGGCTGGTTTCTCCGAGGCTGGCATCAATTTCGAGATCCTGCCCGGCACCGGCGCCCAGGTGATCACGAAGTATCGTGAGCGTACGCACCAGGCCATGCTGCTCTATTGGGGCCCCGACTTCATGGACCCGCACTCCAACGCCAAGGCCTTCGCCTACAACTCGAACAATTCGGACGACAACTACACCGCCACGACCACCTGGCGGAATGCCTGGGCTGTTCCGGAGGAGATGAACAAGGAAGTGCTCGCCGCGCTGGCCGAGGCTGATCAGGGCAAGCGCTATGATCTCTATACCGATCTTCAGAAGAAGGTTCAGGCCGAAAGCCCGATCATCATCATGTTCCAGGCCGCGCTGCAGATCGCCATGGCCAGCAATGTTGACGGCTATGTGAATGGCTCTAACTCGGACTTCGTTTACTACCGTCTGGTGACGAAGAACTGATCCTTCGGTGATTTGGGTGCGGAGCAGGGCTCCTCACCCTTTCGAATAGACGGCGGCTGTCCCTCGTGCCGTCGTCTCGCGGAGCCGGGCATTCCTCCTCCCGTCCGGCTCCGCCTCCTTTCCTGTTTTGAAGACCTCTCATCCTAGCCCTTGCCCCCGCGAGAGGAGGGCTAGGATGATAGGCCGATCCCAACCACGAACCTGCGAGCTTTCTCATGAACCCCACTCTCACCACCCGCATGGCCAATTTGCGTGCGCGCATGGCGGAGACGGGCACCGATCTCGTCGCCATCGGCCCCTCTAGCCATATGCGCTACATGGCCGATCTCTCGCCCCATGGCGACGAACGACCGGTGATGCTGCTGGTGAGTCAAGACTATGCCGGCTTCCTGATGCCGGCGCTCAATGTCGACAGTTCGCGCCAGCACACCGACCTGCCGTTCTTTGCCTGGGCCGACGCCGATGGTCCCGATGCGGCGCTGGAGCAACTGCTCGAGGCGACCAGTGTTTCGCGCATCAGCCCCTCAGTGGTGATTGACGAGACGATGCGCGCCGATTTCGCGCTGCTGCTGCTTGATGCGCTGCCGGGCGCCAAGCGCCGGTTTACCCAGGACACGGTGGGGTATCTGCGCTCGCGCAAGGACGAAGCAGAGTATAAGGCGCTCAAGGCTTCGCACCTGCTCAATGACCGGGCCATGGCGGCGGGTTTCGCTGCGCTCAAGGCGGGCGTGACGGAGATCGAGATCGCCGCGGTGATCAATGGTTTCTACAAGGCCAATGGCGCGACGCCGGAATTCTGCTCGGTCTGTTTTGGACCCAATGGGGCGTTCCCCCATCACCATACCGGCGCGACCAGGCTCCAGCACGGCGATGCGGTGCTGATCGATACCGGCGCGCGCATCGGCGGCTATCCCTCCGACATGACGCGCGTGGGCTATTTCGGCGCCAAACCCGAAGGCTTCGACGCGGTGCATGACGTGCTCGACCGGGCAGTGGAAGCGGCGCTCGCGGCGGTCAAACCGGGCGTCAAGGCGCTGGAGATCGACAAGGCAGCGCGCGATGTGATCACGGCGGCCGGCTATGGCCCGAATTTCCTCCATCGCACCGGGCATGGACTGGGCATCGATATTCACGAAGCGCCCTATATCACCGGCGCCAGCGAGACGGTGCTCGACGAAGGCATGGTGTTTTCCATCGAGCCCGGGATCTATCTCGCCGGCCGCTTCGGCCTGCGGCTCGAGGAAATCGTCATCATCCGAAACGGCAAGGCTGAGATCTTCTCTGAAATGCCGCGGCATGCGGTGGGGGCGTAAACACCCAACGCTCTTCCGTTGCAGAGCAGGGCAGTCGTATTTGTGATATCTTCGTGGCGCGGTTTACGCCAAGCCGCAGCGGCCTTGATTTCTAGGAAGTGTGGACTTTTGGGAATCCCAAGAGTCCGCACTTCCTAAAGCTCCTTGGCGACTTCCTCAAGTTGGGTGGCGCACAGGCCCCAGCCTTCGTGAAAGCCCATTTTCTCGTGCGCCTCCTTATCCTCGGCCGTCCAGTGGCGGGCGGTTGCGGTGTAGCGGGTCTTGCCGTCTTCTTCCGCGAAGGTCAGCACGCAGGTAAAAAACGGTTTTTCCGAAGGCTTCCAGTCGCCGACGAAGGCGTCGGTAAACACAAGTTTCCGGTTGGGAACCACTTCGAGATATTGGCCCGGGTTGGGGTATTCGGTGCCGTTTTCGTCAGCCATAACCACTTCGCTGGCGCCGCCGGGGCGCACATCGAGCTTGACGCGAGGCGTACTCCAGGGTTTCGGGGCAAACCACTTCGTCAAAAGCGATGGATCGGTCCAGCAGCGATAGACCGCCTCGGGAGAAGCGTCGATCAGGCGCGTGAGCACGAGGTCGCGGGAGGTATCGGTGGTCATGGATCAGATCCTTGTTCGACGGCTGTTGTTGTCTTAACGACGCGCCAGGCGCGGACGTTTCGACACCGGTGGAACAAAAAACAGCTCATCCCAGACTTTTTCTTTCATCCCGCGCCAGTTCGGCCAGGGCCGGGCGCAGATGCCCGCGATGGGCGGTGATGAGAGCGGTCGCTTTTTCGAGGTCTTGCGCACCAGCGGCAATCAGAATGGCGGGTTTGACCGCGCCGGCGCTGTCTTCGAGCGCGCTGGCTGCAACCTGCTTGTCGGCCCCCGCAATGGTGGAAACGATGCGCGCCGCGCGTTCGCGCAGTTTCAAATTGTCAGCCACGACATTGACCATGAAGCCGTCATGCACATGCCCCAGATGGACCGCCATCATCGTGGACAACATGTTAAGCGCAATCTTTTGTGCCGTCCCGGCGCCCATTCGGGTCGAACCGGCGATCACTTCCGGCGGCGTCGGCAGGCAGATGGCGACGTCGGCGCCGGCAAAGATTGGCGCGCCTTCATTATTGGCAATGGCGATGGTCTTGGCGCCGGCCAGGCGGGCGGTCGCCAGTGCCGCCATGGGAAACGGCGTCTGTCCGCTGGCGGTTATGCCGATGACGCAATCGGCCGGGCCGGGCATGAGCGCGGCAATCGCCTTCTCGGCCGCTTCGCCGTCATCTTCCGGTCCGCCCGGCATATTGATCAGCGCGTCCGCGCCGCCGGCCAACACCACCTCGATGCGGTCGCGGGCAATGCCATAAGTGCCAGGCAGTTCCAGCGCATCGGCCAGCGCCATCAGTCCCGAGCTTCCTGCCGCTGCATAGATCAGCCTGCCGCCGGCCAGAAGGCTGTCTGCGGCGAGCCGTGCCCCCCGTGCCAGGGCCGGCACCGCCGATTCGACGCTGTGTGCCGCATCGGCCTGTCCCTGAGCCAGAAGTGCCAGCACCGTTTCGGGTGCACGCATGTCGAGCCCCTCGGCAGCGGCGTGGCGCATTTCTGTCTGTCTTTGGGGCATATCGTTCTCCTCAAGGCGATAATGCCAAAAAAATACCACTTGTCCAGTTCGTCGCCTCACGGCATAACCGCTGCTGTCGCGCAGTTGCAAATAATCCAGAGGAAAACTGGACCATTCTGGCGAAGCTGGACGAAGAGCCGGTTTTCCGGCTTGGTGAATGGTATTTTATTGGTATTGAATGCCCGATGCTTGTCGCCCATATTGCAGGAGGCGACGATTGGCACTGATCTTACGGTAAGGAGAGAAGCGTGGCAGAGACGTCCGAAACGTTCTTCTCCGATAGCCCCGTCGTGCTGCCGCCCGGCGGTCCGCTCTATCTTCAGCTCAAGCGCTGGATAGAGGATGCCATAAATAGCGGCGCCATCAACCCGGGCGATGCCCTTCCTTCCGAGCGCGATCTGGCGCTCAAGGTTGACGTGTCGCGGGTGACGGTTCGCAAGGCCGTTCTGCAACTGGTGCAGGATGGGGTTCTGGTGCAACGCCACGGCTCGGGCACTTTCGTTGCGCCGCCCGCCCAGCGCGTCGAGCAGTCGCTTTCTCAGCTGACCTCGTTTACCGAAGACATGGCGCGCCGTGGGATGGCAGTTCGAGCCGAATGGCTCGATCGCGGTCTCTATTTTCCATCGCCTGAGGAAACAATCATTCTCGGGCTTTCGGCGGGTGATCGCGTGGCGCGAATTTCGCGCCTGCGTCTCACCGGGGAAACGCCGCTCGCCATCGAGCGGGCGAGCCTGTCGAGCGATATCCTGGCCGAGCCTGCTCTGGTAGGGGATTCGCTTTACAAATATCTCGATCGCAGCGGCAATCGGCCGGTGCGGGCCATCCAGCGCATCCGCGCCGCCAATCTGGGGGAGGACGATGCGCGTCTGCTGCAGGTGCCCGCTGGCTCTGCGGGGCTCAATATCGAACGCACCTCCTATCTCGCATCGGGCCGCGTCATCGAATTTACCCGCTCCATCTATCGGGGCGACACCTACGACTTTGTCGCCGAGCTTCGGCTGGGCGATGCGCCTGCCAATGGAGCGGCAAAGTGACCGACCAAACCCATATGCGCCGTGACGTGGCGCAGACTCCCGAGGTCGGCGCGCGCTTTCTGAACGAAGGGGCTTCGGTGCCCTTCGCCGCCACTGGCCATCCGATCACCGATCCGCTGGCGCTGATCGTCTCGTTCTATGGCTTCATCGAAGCCCTTTCGCGCCATCGTGGTTTCAATTCAGATCTCCCCAAGGCACTCAAGAAGGTTACGGAAACGGTATGAGCGATCTTGTCGCCTTTGCTGGCGGGCGCCTGTTTGACGGGCATGACTGGCACGAGGACGCCGCGCTGCTGGTCGAATTCGGCCATGTTTCAGCGATTGTGCCAAACGCCGAAGTGCCGGCCAATGCCGCGCGCGTGGCGCTTGGCGACGGGCTCATCGTGCCGGGCTTTGTCGATTTGCAGGTCAATGGCGGGGGTGGGGTGCTGTTCAACAACCAGCCCGATCTCGCCGGCATTCGCACCATCTGCGCCGCGCATGCCCAGTTCGGCACCACGGCGCTGTTGCCGACGCTGATTACCGATACGGTGCCGGTCAATGTCGCCGCCATCGCCGCCGGCACGGCTGCCGCTGCAGCGCATGTTCCGGGCTTTCTCGGCCTGCATCTTGAAGGTCCGCACTTGTCGCTGGCGCGCAAGGGCACTCACGATCCGGCGCTGATCCGGCCCATGGACGATAGCGATGTGGCGCGGCTGGTGGCTGCCGCGCAAGCGCTGCCCAACCTTCTGTGTACCGTGGCCGCCGAAACGGTGACCCCGACGCAGATTGCGGCGCTGGTCGAAGCAGGCGCGGTGGTCAGCATCGGCCATTCCGACGCCGGCGCGGCCAGTGTCGCCGCCGCTTTTGCCGCTGGCGCCAGCATGGTTACGCACCTCTTCAACGCCATGAGCCAGCTCGGCAATCGCGAGCCCGGTGTGGTTGGAGCGGCCCTGGCTGACGATCGTGTCTTTGCCGGCCTCATCGCCGATGGCATCCATGTGCATCCGCTCAGTATCGACATCGCACGGCGCGCCAAGGTCGCAGGACCGGGGCGCCTGTTTCTCGTCACCGACGCCATGTCGCAGACCGGCACCGATTTGACCGAACTGACCCTCAATGGCCGCACCATCACGCGCGCCGGCGGCGCGCTGCGGCTGGCCGATGGCACGCTGGCCGGGGCCGACCTCGATATGATCGACGCGGTTACCTTCATGCACCGCACCATCGGTCTACCCCTCGAAGAGGTGTTGCGCATGGCCGCGCTCTATCCGGCCCAGGCCATGGGGATCGAGCGGACTTATGGGCATTTGCGCCCCGCCGCTCTGGCCAGTTTCGTGCATCTTTCCGAAACGCTCGACGTGCGCTCGACCTGGATCAACGGCGAGCAGGTCTGGGAGGCCTGATCGGGCGCACTCGCTAACCCCGCCCGATATAGGGCATGGTGGTCGCCATGACCGTCATGAACTGCACATTGGCCGTCAGCGGCAGGCCGGCCATATAGGTGATGGCGTCGACCACATGGGCGACGTCGAAGGTCGGCTCCGGCGCGATGGAGCCGTTGGCCTGCAGCGAGCCGGAATTCATCTGGCTGGTCATATCGGTCGCCGCATTGCCGATATCGATCTGCCCACAGGCGATATTGTAGGCGCGGCCATCGAGCGATATGGCCTTGGTGAGCCCGGTGATGGCGTGCTTCGTCGTTGTATAGGACGCAGCCTGCGGGCGGGGCACATAGGCCGAAATCGACCCATTGTTGATGATCCGCCCGCCCTGTGGCGCCTGCTCGCGCATCATCCGGAAGGCTTCGCGCGCGACGTAGAAGGCGCCGTTGAGATTGGTGTCGACCATTTCGCGCCACACTTCCACCTCGATATCGCCGAACGGCCGGGCCGGAGCGAAGCGGCCGGCATTGTTGAATACGAGATCGAGGCGTCCGAACCGCTCCCGGAGCGTGGCGAACATAAGCGCCACTGATTCCGGATCGGTGACGTCGCAGACCTGACCCACAAAACCGTTCCGCTGTGAAATTTCGGACACCAGATCCGCGCGCCGCCCACAGATCGCCACCGTCCATCCCGCCTTTGCCAGGCCCAGCGCCGAGGCGTGCCCGATCCCTGATGTTCCCCCCGTCACCAATGCGATTCTGGTGCCCGTCATCTGCTTTCCTCCCATAATCCGGCCATCTCGCCGCCATGTGTCGGGCAATCGCGGCAGGGTGTCAAATCTAGCTTTCTCGCGTCTTGCTGATGCCGACATTGAGGGTAAAAAGCCCGGAAGTCCGGGTTTTTTTAAGCTCCTCTTCAGAGGTGTTAACAAGAGGTTTCCAACTGTGTGCTGAATCTGCAACATCCGGTTCGCAACCATATTGTGGCGGGGTGAAATCCGGTTTTGCGCGATTGCGTCCGCTTCTCCCATGCGTAGAGTGGGTCTTGCGAATCCATGCATGGGATCGTTTGTCGGTCGCAACGCGACGGCAACACACTGCACCACGAATAGTGTGGTCGCGTTTCGACAAACCGCTGGGTAACCGGCACACAAAATGACTGACTTTGGAGGTCAAATAATGAAACTCAAGAGCCTTATCCTCGGTTCTGTTGCTGCCGCTGGTCTCTCGACCGCTGGCTACGCTGCCGATCTCGGCGTTCTCACCTCGCTGGACGTCTGTGACGCTCTCGGTCTTTCGGGCCTGACCATCTCGTCCGACACCAACTGCCTGCAGATCTCGGGCGGCGTGAACTATGAGTTCCGCTGGGGCGATTATGCCGGCGCTTGGAATGCTCCCTGGATCCGGTCGCAGGCTGGCACCCGTTCGGTTGACGACGACAACTCCGTCGTTGTTGCCGGCACCACCTACAACAACGACTGGTACACCAAGGTCGAGACCTGGCTGAAGTTCGTCGGCACCGCCGACAGCGATTTCGGTCCTGCCAAGGCAACCATTCGTCTGAAGTCGTTCTATGAAGCCGTCGTAACCAACGAAGGCTACAACGCTGCTGGCGTGTATGTTGGCCCGACCGTTGGCGGCGATGCCACCACCGATGGCGCTGGCACCAATGGTTCTTGGATCGTTGACGAAGCTTTCGTCTCGGTCGGCGACACCACCATCATCTCGGCTGGTAAGAAGGGTTCGATCGCGAACTTCGGCGACGACGAGCCGTTCAACTACCTCGGCCTGTTCAACTCCGACGCCGTTGACAAGGGCGTTCGCTACGCTGGTCAGCACCCGCGTACCGGCGGCTATGTCATCCAGGTCGTCTCCGACCTCGGCAATGGCGTGAACGTTGGCGTTGGTCTCGAAAACCTCGGCAACACCGCAACTGGCGCTTTCGGCCAGAACCCGGCCGGCTTCTACAACGCAACCAACGAAGCCCAGGCTGCTGGCACCCTCGTCGGCGTTGTGAACTACGCTGGTGAAGGCATCACCGCTCACATCACCGGTGCTGCCGGTGGCGTGCTCGACGGCGTTGTCGAAGATTGGGCTGTCCATGCTGGCGTGACCGGCACCTTCGACGCCTTCAAGGTCCGCGTTGCCGGTGCTTATGGCTCCAACAACGCCAGCGACTCCTACTGGAACGTCCTTGGTTCGGCTCAGGCCACCTTCGACATGTTCACCATCGCTCTGTCGGGTGAAGCAACCGGTGGTCAGGACAACGGCGTTGCTATCCCGAACCAGGTCGGCATTGGCGGCTCCATCGGTGCTGCTGTCACCGAAGGCGTGAACGTCAACCTCGGCGGCCGTTGGTTCGACGAGAACACCGGCCTCGCCAACGACGAAGGCTACCAGGTTGCTCTCCAGCTCGTGGCTGCTGTCACCGAGACTGTTAAGCTGACCGGTGAAGTCGGTGTCTACGGCACCAACAAGCCCGTCGCTCAGCAGACCGACTTCTACGGTTCGGCTGAACTGGCTTGGGCTCCGGGCGGTGGTTTCACCTCCTCGCTCAAGGGCGAAGCTCACCAGAACGGTGCCTACAAGGTCACCTTCAAGGCTGCCAAGTCCTTCGAATAATCGAGACTTCGGTATTCCGAACGGAGAGGCCCGGCATTCGCCGGGCCTTTCTGCTTTTGAAAAACCTGCTCTCTCGAACCTGAATGGCTGCCCTTCGCATTTTTCTTTGTGGCTCCGCCCAAATCATCTAGGGTCGCAAAAATTGCGGTATTCTAAGGGTTTGGCATGAAGAAGCAGCTGCTTACCTGGGTAGCGGGCGGTATCGTCTTGGCACTGGGTGATTTCGTCGCTCCAGGTGCCGCCATGGCGCAAACTTCCGTGATTTCCGTGCCGCCTCCCCAGATTTATGACTACTGGGTCAGCATTACGCGCCAGCCCGGCGGCACACTGGTTTTTGACGGTTATGCTCCCGATGCCGCCACGCGCGAGCGCTTGTCCGAAATTGACGGCGCCGACACCAATTGGCTTAAACTGGGTTCCGGCGCACCTGCGAGCTATGAAGCATCTGTTGCCTTTGCAGTCGCGGTGCTGGAGCGGCTGAGCGAGGGTCGGTTTGCCGTGCGCGGCAATATCGTGTCGATCTCCGGCGTCGCGGCATCATCGGACGACTACACGGCCACGCGGGAATTGTTGTCGGCCTCGGTGCCGGCAGGGCTGATTCTCGCCATGGGCGAGATCGCCGCGCCCAGGATTGAGCCCTATGATTTTGCCGTGCTTCGTCGCGCCGATGGTGCGGTCGTTCTTTCAGGTCACGTACCCGGCCCCGAGCTTGAACAGGCCTTGCTGCAGGCGGCGGGGGATGGCGCGATATCGACGCTGCGCTACGGCTCGGGCCAGCCTTTTACCTTCGATGCTGCCGCCCGTAAGGCCTTGTCCATTCTGCCATTTTTGGCCGAGGGTGAGGTCCGGCTGGATGGTGCGAAATGGACCATCGCAGCGACCCCGCTCTCTGCCGCGGCCGCCGAAGCCATCCAAGCCCAGTTTGCCGAACAAAAACTGGCTGAGGCCGGGTGGAGCCTGAGCCTTGCCACACCGGTGGCGGCTGCTCCGTCCACTGCCGCGACCGCTGCCTCTGAGAATCCCGCCATGACGGTTGACGCGTCTGAGCCCCGGTCTGAACCTGCGCAACGCCAGGCGCCCGCTTCCGCCTTGCCGGCCGCCGGCGCCTCGGTCGGGCAGGGCCTGGCGCAGTGTCGCGCCGAATTGGCTGCGCTTTCCGCACAGAATGCCATCCTGTTCCGCTCCGGCGCTGCAGTGCTGGCCGCGGAAGGCATGCCGACCCTGGACGCCATTGCTGCTGCCCTGCTCGCCTGCCCCGATGCGGCGATCAATATCGAGGGGCACACCGATAGCGATGGCGATGCAGCGCTCAACCTGGCGCTTTCTGTGGCGCGTGCCGAGGCTGTCGCCCAGGCGCTTGTCGAGCGCGGCGTCGCCTCGGAACGGCTCTATGTCCTCGGTTTTGGCGAGTCCCTGCCGATTGCCGACAACGCCACTGCGGCCGGAAAATCACAAAACCGGCGTATCGTGGTGTCGGTGCGTGACTGATCCGGAGGGCAGGCGCTCTCTCGGGGACATGTCTGCCCTGTGGATAGGCAACTGAACGCCACTCTTCAGGCGGCTTTCTTTACCCGCCCGGCGTTGAGTTCGAAGACGAATTTTGCCACCGCCTCGATTTCTTCCTGCTGGTCGAAAAGGGCGGGCGAGCCCTGTCCGGCGATGGTGAAGGCCAGGGCGTCGGGGCGGCGGCGCACCATTTCCTCATAGGTTTCGCGGCGCAGCTGATCGGTCAGCTGCGTGCGCAGGATCATCAGCGGTGCGACCGAGAGGGCGTCGAATAGTGGCCATTGGGCGCTGAGCACATCATCGAAATTGATGCTGGCCAGCGGCGCGAGCAGCCGTCGGTCATAGAGCGGTTGGGCGCGCCCGCGTTTGTCGAGCCAATGGCTGCGCAGCGCCAGCGCGTCGAGCATGTCGTCGCTCAATCCGGGATAGTCGCCACCAAGCATGCGGCGGAGCCCGACCGTCACCGCTTTCGATCCGCGCAGGCTCTCGATATGAGCCAGATTGTTGCGCAGGCGAACAATGCCGCGCGAATCCACCACCGGCCCGGCATCGAGCAGGATGGTGCCGGCGATCAAGAGCGGATGCGCGGCCGCCAGGGCCATCGCCACCTGTCCGCCATGGCCCTGTCCCAGCACAATGGCGCGTGAAATGCCGAGAGCGGCCAGGCAATCGGCAGTATCGCGCGCATCGGCCAGCGAGCCGTAGTCGGTTGCGGCAATGCGATCATCGGCACGGCCACGCCCCGGAAGATCTATCAAGAGCGTGGGCCAATCGCCCGGACCCAGCCGCTTGAAATACGACAGAAAACCGGAAAAATCGCTCATATTGCGGTTGAGTCCGGCCAGGCAAACCAGCGGTAAGCGGGGATCTGCCAGCGCCCCCGCCACGTGCACGGCCATGCACACGCGCGCATCACGGGTCTGGATTGGCGTCACGGTCAGATCGGCAAAGGCGGGGTTGTCCGCTGGAACGCGGCGGCGCTTGCGCAAAATGGCTTTCCTTATCGGTGAATGCCGGTCCACCACTTTGCCCCGCCCAACAGGGTTTATTCAAGCCTCGGAGCCGACGAAACACATGCAGCATATGTAGTCTGGCGTGCCATTCGCCTTGTGGTGGCCTTCAGTTGAAAGTATGCTGCGCCTCTCCACGGCCTCCGGTTCCGGAGCGCTTTTTCACAGGACAGACGACTGCCGGCATGAGATTCGGCGTCAATTAGGGAATACCGACAAAATGCTGCGAGGTTCGATTACGGCGCTCATCACCCCCATGCGTGACGGGGCGGTGGATGAGAAAGCCTTCGCCAGCTTTGTCGAATGGCAGATCGCCGAAGGCACTCATGGGCTGGTGCCGGTCGGCACGACGGGCGAAAGCCCTGTGGTCAGCCATGAAGAGCATCACCGTATCGTGCAGATCTGCATAGAGGTGGCCAATAAGCGTGTGCCGGTCATCGCTGGCGCCGGCTCCAACGCCACGGCCGAGGCCGTCTCACTCGCCAGGCACGCTGAAAAGTCGGGTGCCGATGCGGTGCTGTCTGTCGTGCCCTATTACAACAAGCCCAACCAGGAAGGCTTGTTCCAGCATTTTTCGGCAGTGGCCAAGTCGGTCGATATCCCGGTTATTCTTTACTCCGTGCCCGGCCGCACCATGGTGGATCTTTCGGTGGACACGATCGTCCGGCTTCGTGATGCCCATGCCAATATTGTCGGCGTCAAGGACGCCACCGGCAATCTTGAGCGCGCCAGCATGCAGCGCAACCGACTGGGCAAGGACTTTATCCTGCTTTCCGGTGACGACAGCACCGCGCTTGGCTTCAATGCCCATGGTGGCCATGGCTGCATATCCGTCACCGCCAATGTGGCGCCGCGACTGTGCTCCCAGATGCAGGAGTTCTGCATGGCCGGTGACTTCAACGCCGCCCGCGAGATCAACGACAAATTGGCGTATCTCCACCGCGACCTGTTCATGGAGCCCAATCCGGCGCCGGCGAAATATGTCGCTAACCGGCTCAATATGTGCGCCAACGAGGTTCGCCTGCCTCTGGTGCCGGTCAGCAAGCCCACCCAGGATGCGATGGACTTTGCAATGCGCCACGCCGGACTTATCTAAGGCTCATGGCTCAAAAGAACGACAAGAACAAAAACGGCTGGATCAGCCACGGTCTCGTGGCTGAAAACCGCCGCGCGCGCTTCGATTACGAGATCGGCGAAACTATCGAGGCCGGCGTCGTGCTCACCGGAACCGAGGTGAAATCACTGCGTCTGGGCAAGGCGCAGATCACCGAAGCCTATGCTTCTCCCGAAAAGGGCGAGCTGTGGCTGATTAACGCCCATATTCCAGAATATCTGCAGGCCAATCGCTTCAATCACAGCGAACGCCGGCCGCGCAAGCTGCTGGTGAGCAAGAAGCAATTGGCACGTCTCGACGCCGAAGTGGCGCGCGCCGGCAATACCGTGGTGCCGTTGAAGCTCTATTTCAATGATCAGGGCCGCGCCAAGCTGCTTATCGGCCTCGGCAAGGGCAAGAAAAACTACGACAAGCGCGCGACCAGCCGCGATCGCGACTGGAACCGCGATAAGGCGCGCATCATGAAGGAAGGCGGTCGGGGGTAGGGCGTTTGGCTGACTGCCGCTTTGCCCTCAGGCAAAAGACTCTCAGGTCCGTCCAAGCTCCCTATGCATTCTGAGACGTTGAAGCGCTGATACGCTCAGGTCTCCGGCGTGACCGGGCGATGGACCTGCGGGCGGCCCACAGTCTTGGCCAGTTCCGCGACATCGAGGAAGAAGTCGGCCTGGCGGCGCAGATCGTCGGAAATCATCGGCGTCGAGGTGGTCAGGGTCGAAACCACGGTGACCCTCTTGCCCTTGCGCTGCAGCGCAGCCACCAGCGCGGTGAAATCACCATCGCCCGAAAACAGCACGAGATGGTCGTAGTAGGGGGCCATTTCGAGGGCGTCGACGGTCAGCTCGATATCCATATTGCCCTTCACCTTGCGGCGACCCAAGGCGTCGGTGAACTCCTTGGCGGGCTTGGTGATGACTGTATAGCCATTATAGTCCAGCCAGTCGATCAGCGGGCGGATAGAGGAATATTCCTGATCCTCCACCAGGGCGGTGTAGTAGTTGGCCCGCAGAAGATAGGCTTTGGCGCTGAATTCGCTGAGCAGTTTTCGGTAGTCTATATCCGTTCCGACCGCCTTTGAGGTCGCGTAGAGGTTGGCGCCATCGATGAACAGCGCGATCTTCTCGCGGGGGTCGATTGCCATACTTTAACTCTCCAATGAAACGGCACAGAATTTGAGCCCATACGCCCCGCCAGCAAGAGGGATGTCCGGATACCAATAACTTCTGGATCGGCTTTTAATCAATTTCGCTATTCGCATATTTTCGGGGCGCGAGCAAGGCGGCCATGCATGCGCCGATTAACCGCAAAACTTGTCATGGCGGGCGGCATGGTGTAAGGCCTGCGTTCGTTCCGCAAAGTATTGGAGACGTTCGTGGCACGCGTCACCGTTGAAGACTGCATTGAGAAGGTCGAGAATCGCTTCGACCTGGTGCTCATGGCCGCTCACCGCGCGCGCATGATTTCCTCCGGCGCCCAGATCACCGTCCCGCGTGACAACGACAAGAATCCCGTCGTTGCCCTGCGTGAAATCGGCGACGGCACCATTTCGCCTGAAGACCTGCATGAAGATCTGATCCATTCGATGCAGAAATATGTCGAGGTCGATGAGCCCGAGAGCCACGCTGCTCCGCTTATCGAAAGCGCCGGCGACGACGACTCGATCAATTTCGACACCATCAGCGAAGAAGAGCTGCTGCGTGGCATCGAAAGCCTGGCGCCGCCCGAGCGCCGTGACGACTAAGAATCGTTCGACTAAAATCACCGAACTTCCAGCACCCTCGGTTCTTTCCGAGGGTGTTTTGTTTGCGATACTGCTTCGGCTCCTCGCGCGTAGACGAGGGGGTCTCGCGCGAGCGGGACGTGGCGGGGAGAGGCTGAGGTGGTGTGCCCTCTATCTCCTTGCCTAAACTCCATCGTTCACCCTTTCCATTTTCGTTTCAAACGCTAAGTATGGAGGCAAGCGAGAGTAGCTTCCTCCATGATGCGTCAGTATGAACTCGTCGAGCGTGTTCAGGCCTATAACCCGAACGCCGACGAACAGTTGTTGAACAAGGCCTATGTCTACGCCATGCAAAAGCATGGCTCGCAGAAGCGTGCCTCCGGCGACCCCTATTTCAATCATCCGCTCGAAGTGGCGGCGATTCTCACTGAGTTGAAACTGGACGATGCGTCGATCGCTGTCGGGCTTTTGCACGACACGGTCGAAGATACCGACGCTACTCGCGCCGAGATCGACCAGATCTTCGGCTCCGAGATTGCCGCTATCGTCGACGGCCTGACCAAGATCGACCGCCTCAACCTTGTCTCCCGCGAGGAAGCCCAGGCGGAAAACCTGCGCAAGCTGCTCTTGGCGATCAGCCAGGACGTGCGCGTGTTGCTGGTCAAGCTGGCCGACCGCCTGCACAATATGCGCACCCTGCAATATATGCGGCCCGACAAGCAGCAGCGGATCGCCCAGGAAACCATGGATATCTATGCCCCGCTCGCCGGTCGCATGGGTATGCAGGACATGCGCAACGAGCTCGAGGACCTCAGCTTCCGCATTCTCCAGCCTGAGCATCACGCCGCCATCACCGA
>JAHCJW010000068.1 GCA_026126125.1 Devosia sp. | reverse complement strand
CGACAGGCTCGCCATCGGCGCTTTGATGACTTCGGAAAGGGCGGCGTGATGGACCAGAGCCTCATTCGCCAGCTCGGCCCCTGGCTTGCCGTATTCGCCTGGATTTTTGGCATCCTATTGGCCCTGATGTTCATCGCCAAAGCGGATTTCGGCGAAGCGGTGGCCGGATTTGTCAACGGCGCCTTCGGCGGGCGGAACCTTGCCTATCTCTTCACCACTTTGGGCCGCGCCACCTTGATCGTGGGCATGGCGCTCTCGGTAATGATCAGTTTCCGCGCCGGGCTGTTCAATATTGGCGGCGAGGGCCAATTGGTGGCCGGCGGCATCGTCGCGGCTCTGGTCGGGGTCTATCTGCCGGGGCCCGGCTGGCTGGTCCTTGTCGCCGGGATCGGGGCCGGCATGCTGGCCGGGGCGTTTTGGGGCCTATTGGCGGGCATGATGTATGCCTATGTCGGCGTACCGCTGCTGATCGGCTCGCTGCTGCTCAATTATCCGGCGCGCTATATCGCCTCCTATCTCGTGGGCCACCCGTTCCGCGATGTGGCTTCCGGCCTGCCCCAGACGTTTCAGGTGGCCAATGAGGCCTGGATACCGCTCTTTCCCGGCACGCGCCTCGACATGGGGATTCTTGCCATCGTCGTCGTCGCGATCCTGGCGATCATCTATTCCAACATGACTATTGGCGGCTATCGCGCCCGCATGAACGGGCTGGCGCCAAACTTCGCCCGCGCCTCCGGCCTACCGGTCACGGCGCTGACGCTGCGCACCCTGATGTTGAGCGGCGCCATCGCCGGGCTTGTCGGCGCCATCGCCGTCTATGGCGTCCACCATCGCTTCACCGATGGCATGCTGGTACAGCCCCTCTATGCCTGGACCGGCATCATCGCCGTGCTGATGGTCGGCATGGTGCCCTGGGCAGTGCCGCTTTCGGGCCTGTTTTTTGCCGCCGTGCAGACCGGCGCCGCCGGCATGGAGCGCAGCGCCGACGTGCCCAAGGAAATCGCTCTTATCATGCAGGCGGTCATCATCCTGTTCGTGGCCGGGCGCGTGGCCGGAGCAAACCTTACCGGCGACAGGGAGAGCGGCAATGGGGCTTGATATGCTGCTCGATCCGGCATTTCTCAATTCAGTGCCGCGTTTTCTCACCCCTATTCTGCTCGCCGCCCTTGGCGGAGCCATCTGCGAGCGGGCGGGCGTATTCAATATCGCGCTGGAGGGATTTATCCTGGTCGGCGCGTTCTGCGCCGTTCTCGGCTCCTATTTCCTCGGCTCGGAATGGTGGGGGGCACTTGCCGCCATGGCCGGCGGCGTGGTCATGGGCCTGCTCTTTGCCGAGTTCAATCTGCGCCGCAAGGGCGACGGCATCGTCGTCTCCATCGGGCTCAACCTGTTCGCGGCGGGCCTGACGGTCTATCTGCTGCGCGCCATCTTTGATGTCTCGGGCGCCTTCCGCGATCCCGGCATCAGGGGCTTTGCCCCCATCCATATTCCCGGCCTGTCGCAGGTGCCGGTGCTGGGGCCCTTTTTTTCCGGTCAGTCGATCCTCTTTTACATCGCCGTGGCTGCTGCGCTGGCATTGCATGTCTTTTTCGCCCGCCACCGCCTGGGCCTGCGCATTCGCGCCGCCGGTGAAAATCCGGCTGGCCTCGTGGCCGGGGGCGTCAATCCGAACCGCGTGCACCTTTGGGCCCTGGTCATGTGCGGCGCGCTCTGCGGCCTTGCCGGCGCGCAATTGTCCATCGCCAATGTCAATCTCTTCGTCGAGAACATGAGCGCCGGGCGCGGCTGGATCGCGGTGGTCGCCGTGCTGCTGACACGCGGGCATCCCATTGCCGTGCTGCTGATCGCCCTCTTGTTCGGATTTGTGGATTCCTTCTCGTTCCGGGTGCAAGGCCTGGGCTTGCCGCAGCAATTCAGCGACATGATGCCCTATCTGGCCACGCTGATCGTCCTCCTCGCGCTCTCGGCCTGGCGCAAAGCGAAAGTGGCGTAAATGATCGATCTGATCGTAACCAATGCCGTAGTGGCGACGGCCGATGCCAAAGGCACCACGCTGGAAAAAGGCGGCGTCGCCGTCCGCAATGGCCGCATCACTCATATTGGCAATGCGGACGAACTCACCGCCATGCAGGGTCAGGCAAAACGTGTCGTCGATGCCGCCGGCATGCTGCTCATGCCGGGCCTGATCAACACCCATTGCCACGCCGCCAGCGCCCTCTTCCGTGGCCTCGTTGAAAACCTCAAGCTCGAACCCTGGCTGGAAACTGTGTGGAAGGCCGAGGCGGCGATCCTCAACCCAAAGACGACCCATTTGGGCTCGGTGCTCGGCTTTGCCGAGCAATTGCTCGGCGGCGTCACCACGGTGATGGACATGTTCTGGCATCCGCACGAAACTGTGCAGGCGGGCCGCGATGTCGGCGTCAGGGTGTCGAGCGGCGGTATATTTTTCGACTATCCCGGCCCAACCGGCGAGGATCACGCCGCCCGACTGCGCAAGGCCGAGATTTTCTTCGACACCTTCAAGGGCGCCGAAGATGTCTTCGCCGCCGCGATGCCGCATGGCACCTATACGGTTTCCCCAGAGCATTTGCAGGACGCCCGGGCCCTGGCGCGCAAATACGATGCCCTGTTCTGCACCCATGTGGCCGAAACCACGGCCGAACAGCAAACCGTGACCGAGCGCTATGGCCGACGCATCGTCGACCATCTCGAAGATCATGGCCTCGTGGATGACCGTTCGGTCTTTGCCCATTGCGTGCATCTCACCGATGCCGAGATGGACATTCTGGCGCGGCGCGGCGCGACGGCGGTGCACAATCCGCTCTCCAATCTAAAGCTCGCCTCCGGCTTTGCCCGCGTGCCCGAAATGCTCGATGCCGGCATCAATATCGCGCTGGGCACCGATGGCGCCGTGTCGGGCAACGATCTCGACATGTGGCTCGCCCTGCGGCTGGCCGCCACCATCCACAAGGCCGTCGCCATGGATGCCAGCGTCGTCACCACAAGGCAGGCGCTGGCCATGGCAACGCTCAACGGCGCCAAGGCGCTGAACGCCGCCGACCGCATCGGCTCGCTCGAAGTGGGCAAGTTCGCCGATATGATCCTGCTCGATCTACGGCGCCCCCATGCCGTGCCGATGTTCGACCCCATGACCCATATCGTTTATTCCGCCAATAAATCCGACGTGCGCCACGTCTTTCTCGGCGGTGAGCAAGTGGTGCGCGACGGGCAACTCACAAGGCTCGACATCGCCGACACGCTGGCCGAAGCCGAAGCCCTGATCCCAGCCATCCGCGCTTCGATCGCCTGATCTTTTTAGGAGTTTTTCGATGACACAACGCCAGATCGACCGGCTGAACGCAGCGCGCGCCTCGATAGCCCCGCGCATGGGTGCGCCCTGCGACACCGCCATCGTCCTCGGCACCGGCCTTGGCCATCTGGCCGACATGGTCGCCGACCCCATCTATATCCCCTATCAGGAGATTGCCGGCTTTCCGGTCTCCACCGCCCCAGGCCATCAGGGGCGCCTCGTCATCGGCACGCTCTTTGGTCGCCGCACGGTGCTGATGCAGGGCCGCGTGCATCTCTATGAGGGCTGGACGGCGCGCGACATCGCCCTCGCCATCTACCTTCTCAACGCTTTCGGTCCCAAACAGCTCATCCTCACCAATGCCGCCGGCGGATTGAACCCGGCTTTCGAGGCTGGCTCGGTGATGCTGATCGAGGACCATATCAACCTTACCGGCCACAATCCGCTGATCGGACCCAACGACGACGAGATCGGCCTGCGCTTCCCCGACCTCACCCGCGCCTATGACCCGGCCCTGCGGGAAAAGGCCATTGCCGCCGCCGAAGCCGCGGACCAGAAACTGCATCGCGGCATCTATCTCGGGCTGACCGGGCCTTCGCTCGAAACCTCGGCGGAGCGCCGTTATTTCCGCGCCACGGGAGGCGACGCCGTGGGCATGTCCACGGTTCTCGAAACCCTCGCCGCCGTTCACGCCGGACTGCCGGTGCTCGGCCTTTCGGCCATCACCAATCCCGCCACCGGCGCGCCGGGCGAAGCTCCCGACACTATCGAGGACGTGATCGAGAACGCAGCCATTTCCGGCCAGAAGATCACCGGCATCCTCGAAAAGCTGTTCCCTGCACTCTGATGGCCCAGGCACATTTCGATTTTTCCGGTGACGTCGTGCTGGTCACCGGCGCGTCCGGCGGCATCGGCCAGAGCATTGCCCTGCGCTTTGCCGAATCTGGGGCGAAGGTCGCCGTGCATTATCACACCAATCGCGAGGCCGCCGAAACGCTGGCCGCCGATATTGGCGGCCTGACCTTTTCCGCCGACCTTTCCACCGAAGCGGGCTGCATCAATCTGATGCGGCAGGTTGACGATACGCTCGGCCCTGTTGATGTCCTCGTCAACAATGCCGGTCTCCAACCCGTCCTACCCTTCGAAGCGATCACCGGCGACGCGATGGCCGCCATGATGGCCGCCAATGTGGCGGGCCCCATGGCGCTGATGCGCGCCCTGGCACAGGCGGGAAGGCCGGCCAGCGCCGTCAACATCGCTTCCATCGAAGGGCTGCAACCGGCCGCCGGCCACGCCCACTACTCGACCTCCAAAGCGGCCCTGCTCATGCTGACCCGGGCCGCTGCGCTCGAACTGGGACCGAAGGGTATTCGGGTCAACTCCATCTCGCCCGGCCTAATCGACGCCGGCGGCTTGCCGGGGCGCTGGCCCGAAGGCGTCGGCCGCTGGCTTGCCAATGCGCCGCTGGGACGACTGGGTACGCCGGAAGATATCGCAGACGCGGTGCTATTCCTCGCCTCCGATGCGGCCAGCTGGATCAGCGGAGCCAATCTGGTGGTGGATGGCGGGGTGCTGGCGGGGCCGACCTGGTAGGGGGAGCCTCTCAGCCCTGCCCTACTGCTTCCGCCAACCGCCGGCAGGCGCCGGGCAGATCATCCTTCTCGCGCAGCAGAGCCCCGCCGATGAGATAGACCACCTCATCGCCATAGGTGGCCCGCATCTCGGGGATGCGTTCGAAGGTCATGCCGCCGCCCGGCGCGGGCAGGATCGGTTTCAACCCCGAAAACTCCACCGAACAGCCTTCGGCAATGGCAAGACATTCTTCGCGGGTAAAGCCGAACCTTCCGCCGAAATTCGGGTAAACTACCGCGTCCACCCCCATCAGCCGCTGCAGCAGGCCGAAGAAGAACCGGTGCGAGAAGCCGGTGGTCGGGGTGATGACATTGGTTCCGCCGAAGGTCGGATGCGAAATGATCGGCAGCAGGAAATCGGGGTCGGCCGCCAGCGTCCTGGCCACATCGAAGCCGATCAGGGAGGGGGCGAGCATCACCGCGCCGGCACCCAATTCCTGCGCCATCCAGGCGCGGTCGAACACTTCCACCGCCGGGCCGGAAATATTGGGCACATAGGCGGCGTTGAACCCGGTCTTGACATTGGCTTCGGCCACCGCCTCGGTACAGGCCTTCAGCCGTTCCTCATAGGGCGACATGGCCTGGCTGGCCAAGCCATGATCGTCCTTGATCAGGTTCATCCCACCCAGGGCAAATTGGTGGGCAAGACCGGCGAGTTCTCCGGTCGCCAACCCCACCGGCTTGATCGCCGACATCAGGATCGGCCCGGAGACGCCGGCTCGGGCGCGCAGGCCGGCAGCGCCGAATTTGGGGCCCGGACAGAGCTCTACAATGGCCGCGCTCAAGCTCATATCCTCGACGCGTGTCTGCGTCTTGATCGAGGAATTGCCGAAAACGACATTAAGCAGTTGGACGAAATCAGGGCCGACGCCATCGTCCGAATAGGAAATTTCGGCCAGGTATCCGCCACGGGCGTCGACGCCTGGGCGCAGCGCCTCGAGGCGGCCGAGGATTTCGTCCTCGACATAGCCCTTGGGCACGATGTCGCGGGGAATTTCGACGGTTTGCTCGGCTGCAATGTCAAGGGCGCGGGCGCGCGCCTCCTGCTCGTCGCTCGCACCCAGCCAATAGGTTACCGAAAAGCGTGCCATCAGAGCGCTTCCGCCTTTTGCGCCGAATGGACCGTATCAAGGCGTGCCGCCTCGAATTCGGCATCATCGATGTCGAGATCCCGGCCCAGAATCTCGCCGATGGCTTTGACGAGCGCCGGCGCGTCGAGCCCATATTTCTTCATGAGATAGGGCTTGGAGGCGCCATGGGCGAAAGTGTCGTTGAGGCCCAGCCGCTTGAGGCGAATGCCCAGCCCTTCTTCGGCCAGGATTTCCGCGACCAGCGAGCCGAGGCCACCATTGACGAGGTGGTTTTCCAGCGTGACGATGCCCTTCTTGCCGCGCGCGGCTTGCAGCAATCCGACCCGGTCGAACGGCTTCAGTGTCGAGACATGCAGGTGATGCACCCCGACATTGCGCGCCTTCAATGGTTCGGCGGCCCGCATGGCTTCTTCGGTGCAAACGCCGGAGGTAACGACCAATATGTCATCGCCCTCCGAGAGCGTGCGCAGCTTGTTGAACTCGAACGGGGTCGAGAACAGGCGCGGGACTTCGCCCCGCAGCACGCGGACATAGACCGGACCGTCTACGGCGTCCGCCACGTCCAGCACGGTTTCGACTTCGGTGGCGTCGCCGGTTTCCAGGATCGTCATGTTGGGGATAGTGCGCATCACCGCAATATCCTCGATCGCCTGATGGGTGATGCCGCCGGGCGTGGTGATGCCAGGCAGAAAACCCATCAGCCGCACCTTGCGGTTCGAATAGGCGATGGAATTGATCAACTGGTCATAGGGCCGGCGATAGAGAAAGACCGCGAATGTATGCAGGAACGGGCGGAAGCCATGCATGGCCATGCCGCCGGCAAAGGAGAGCATGTTCTGCTCGGCCATGCCGAGCGACAGGAACTGCTCGGGATGCCTGTCGCGGAAACCATCGACCTCGCAGGACGAGGTGAGGTCGGCGGAAAGGCAGATCACCTCCGGGCGCGCGATCGCAAAGGTTTCGAAAGCCCTGGCATAGGGACGATTGACGATTTCGACCATTTTTCCGCGCCTCTCAGATATCTGCCAGGTCGACGCCGAGTTCGGCGGCCAAAGCCAGTTTCATGTCTTCGCGTTCTTCCCTGGTCTTGAACCGTACGTAATGCAGACGCGGGAAGCGCTTCTGGAGATAGTTCATGCCCTCGAAGGGCGAGGTATTGGCCAGGATCACCAGCGGCTTGCCCGGTTCGGCGCTCTCGGCGGCGGCGCGCAGCGCATCGAGGTCGTGACCATCGACGGACCGGCAGGTCACGCCGAAAGCGGCGACCCGGCCGGGCAGATCCCCCAGATCGAGCACCGAGGACATGGCGCCGTCGCATTGCTGGCGGTTCACGTCGACGATGGCGCGGATATTGTCGATGCCGTGATAGGATAGCGCCGCCAGCGCCTCCCAGGTCTGGCCCTCCTGGAATTCACCATCGGACATATAGACCCACACCTTGCCCTTTTCGCCCTTGCGCTTGCGCGCCCAGGCAAGGCCGGAGGCCATGGACAGGCCCTGCGCCAGCGAGCCGGTGGTCACTTCCATGCCGGGGCTGTGCTCGGCGCCGATCATTTCCACCGAACCGCCATCGCGGTTGAAATGGTCCAGCGCGTTCTCGTCCATGCGGCCCATCTGGATCAGCGCCGAGTAGATGACGAGGGCATAATGGGCCGGCGAAATGATGAAACGGTCATAATCGGGGGCGAACGGTCCATGATAGCCGGCGCCGGTAAAGGCATCGGGATTGTGAGCCGAAGGCACGCCGGCAAAGGGTGGCGGCAGTTTCGGCAGCGTCGGCTCGCCCAGCTTGAGCACTTCATTATAGAGCAGGGCCAGACTTTCAGCCGCTGAACAGGCCTGGCTCAGATAGCCGCCATTATTGCGCATCGTGTGCAGGAAGACCCGCCTGCGAATGCCGGCCGCGACATCTTCAGTCGATTGGCGATTGGGGATGGACATGGCTCAGTTCCGTTCGGGGAAAAGATCTTTTAGCTCCTCAGGCGAGGCTTTCGCGACACCGCGCTCGGTGATCAGCCCGGTGATGAGGCGCGCGGGGGTCACGTCGAAGGCCGGATTGGCCGCAGGGCTGCCCTCGGGCGAGATGCGCACCGAGACGGTCTTGCCGTCCGGGCCACGGCCCTGCACGAAGGAGACCTCGTCGCCGGTGCGCTCCTCGATGGGAATTTCCTTCACGCCATCCTTCACCGTCCAGTCAATGGTCGGCGAGGGCAGGGCGACATAGAACGGCACGTTATTGTCCTTGGCGGCGAGGGCCTTGAGATAGGTGCCGATCTTGTTGCACACATCGCCATTGGCGGTGGTGCGGTCGGTGCCGACGATAACCATGTCCACCTGGCCGTGCTGCATCAAATGGCCGCCGGCATTGTCGACAATCAGCGTATGCGGCACGCCATGGCCATTCAGCTCCCAGGCGGTCAATTGCGCGCCCTGGTTGCGCGGGCGGGTTTCATCGACATAGACGTGGACGGGAATGCCTTCTTCGGCTGCGAGATAGATGGGCGCCGTCGCAGTGCCGTAATCGACGGTGGCCAGCCAGCCGGCATTGCAATGGGTCAGGATATTGACGACTTCGCCGGGCTTCTTCCTCGCGGCGATCTCGCGGATGATCTTGAGGCCGTTGAGCCCGATATTGCGGTTCAGCTCGACATCTTCCTCGGCAATTTCACCCGCCCGGCGATAGGCGGCGGCAGCGCGTTCCCCGAGCGGCAGCGGGCGCAGCAAGGTGCGCATCTCATCCAGCGCCCATTTGAGGTTGATAGCGGTGGGCCTTGTCTCGTGCAGCTTGTCCCAGACGGCATCGAGAGCTTGGTCCGAAGCATCGTCATGCATGGCGATCGCCACGCCATAGGCGGCGGTGACGCCGATCAGCGGCGCCCCCCGCACCCACATGTCCCGGATGGCGACGGCGATGTCATCGACGGTTGTGAGCGTGACGACCTTGAACTCATGGGGAAGCCAGCGCTGATCGATTATATCGACCGACCGCCCGTCCGTGTTGAGCCAGATAGTGTGATAGTGGCGATCTCCGACTTTCAACGAACGAACTCCTTTTCGAGCCGCGCGGCCAAGTTATTGACCTCGGCAATGGAATGAATGGCATGCCGATTGACCGCGATATGGCGCCCGAGCTTGAGCGCCTTTGTTTCGCAGCGGGCGCGCAGGTCGAGATCGGCAATGGTTTCAAAATCGGCATTATGGGCAAGGCCCAGAATGCGGCGGTGCATTTCCACCCCGGCAAAGCCGAGGGCATCAACAAAAATATCGTGCAGCACCATGTCAAGCGCCTGTTGGGCGCCGAGCGCGTCGCCCCGTTCCTCGAACAGCCGCGTTTCGTAAAGAATACCCTTGCGTTCGGTGCGCCAGAGCTGGGCGAATTCGCTGGTAAAGCTGGACCAGATTTCCTCGATGACGCCGAGGAGATAGGCGCGCATGTCCTCGCGGCTGCCCGCTTCCTCGTGGCCGGCCTGGGCCAGATAATTCATCCAGAAATTGGCGAGCAGCATACCGACGTCGAAGGCGATGGGGCCGTAAAACGCGAACTCGGGATCGATGACCCGGGTTTCCTCCGGCGTCACCATGACCGAACCGGTATGCAGGTCGCCATGTAGCAGGGTTTCAGCATTAGCGGCGAAGAGATGCTTCATCTTCTGCGCCACCACCTTCATATCGCGGTCGGCGCGCAGTTCGGCCACGATCCCGTCGAGTTGCGAGCTGGTATGACGGTTCATCCTGGCATCGAAATAGGGATCTGAAAAGATCAGGTTTTCCGTGATGTCGCAGAGCTCGACATTGCCGGCAAAGAGCGCCAGATCCGCCTTGCGCGCTTTGGTCGGCATCGAAAAATCCGAGCCGCGGAACAAGGTACGCGCAAGGAAAAATCCGAGATCGCGTCCAACCCTGGGCAAGTGCTGGCCGTTGATCAAGGCCTGTCGCAGGATGATGTGAGGGCTGAGGAATTCCATCACGATCAGCGCCTGCGCTTCATCGAAATGAAAGATTTCCGGCACCATGCCGGGATCCCGCTCGGCCTGGCGCCTGAGGGCGTGATATTCGAAGAATGAGCGCTTGAGAGGAAGCGGCCAGCTATCCCCCACCAGCCGCACATAAGGCAGGGCCTGCTTGACGATGACGGCGCCGGCATCTCCCTCGACGATAAAGACGAGGTTCAGGTTGCCGTCCCCTACTTCACGCACCCGCCAGCGGCTTGCATCGCCTCCCAGGGCGGCGCGCATGGCCGGATTGTCGCCGAGACGCTTCGGCAGCGTGACGGCATCGAGTGCCTCAAAGTCCTGCGTTTCAGCCAATTCTTTCCTCCTGCGGCCGCCAGGCTCATAGTTTTGCGCCGTCCGGCCCCTCTTTCGTAGGACAGAGTTCTGACAAATGTCAACTTGCTTGACATCTGACGAAAGGGCGGGATAGCGTTGGCCTAAGGGAGGAGCGCATGGACAAAGAAGCCGTGTTCCGCATTGCCGGGTTGCAAAAGGCCTTCGGACCGATTCCGGTGCTCCGCGGGGTCGACCTGACGCTCAAATCCGGCGCCGTTACCGTATTGATGGGCGCGAACGGGGCCGGCAAATCCACGCTGGTCAAGATCGTTTCCGGCGTCTATGCCCGAGATGGCGGCACCTTGACCCTGGCCGGCGAGGCCTTCGAGCCGACGACGCCTGCCGAAGCCATGCGCGCCGGCGTCGTCACCGTGCACCAGAACATCAATGACGGGGTAGTGGCCGATCTGGACGTCGCCACCAATCTCACTCTCGACCGGCTGAGCGGCAAGGGCGCGCATCTCCTGTTCAATCCGCGCGCCGTGCGCCGGCAGGCGAGGCAAGTTGCCGAGCGCATGGATTTGACGCTCGATCTTTCCGCCATGGTCGGCGACCTCCCGCTGGCGGATCGGCAGATGGTTTCGATCGCCCGAGCCATGGCACATGAGCCAAAGGTGCTGATCCTCGACGAGCCGACCTCTTCGCTATCCAGTGCCGAGGCCAATCGCCTGTTCGACCTCATCGACCGGCTGCGGGCGCGCGGCGTCGCCATCCTTTATATCTCGCATCGCATGTCCGATATCCGCCGCCTGGCCAACCGCATCGTGTCGCTGCGGGACGGGCGCATCACCGGTGTTTTCGAAGGCGAGAAGCTGGATTACGAGGGCGCGGTCAATGCCATGCTTGGGCAGAAGATCAACCTCAATGCGGTGGCGGTGCGCGAGGGTGGTCAAGCCATCCTCGACGTCAAGGCGCTGCGCATCGCTTCAACGGCGAAACCGCTCTCCTTCACCTTGGGCGATGGCGAAATAGTCGCGGTCACGGGGCTCGTGGGCGTGGGCAAGACGGCCCTGGCGGAGAGCTTATTCGGCGCCCGCCACCCGCTTGGCGGACAGATGACACTGGACGGGCGCGCCTATGCCCCCCGCAACACCGGACACGCGATTGCCTCGGGCGTCTTCCTCGTCGCCAAGGACCGTTCGGACAACGGTATCGTGCCCGACTTCAACATCTACGAGAACATGAGCCTGCCCTTTCTGAGGCGCTTGTCGAGCTTTTCTGTATCGCGGCGCGATCGGGAGCGCGCAGAAGCGCAGCGCCAGATCGAAAACCTGGCCATTGTCTGCCGCAGCGAACGCGACGAGATGGACATGCTTTCCGGGGGCAACCAGCAGAAGGTGATGGTGGCCCGTTGGCTGACCCAGGCCAGCCGCGTTCTGATCCTCGACGAGCCCTTCCAGGGCGTCGACATCGCCGCACGCCGGGATATCGCCAAAAAACTCCGGGCCTCGGCGTCGGGACGGGCGACGCTGGTTTTCCTCACCGAACTGGATGAGGCTTTCGAATGCGCCGATCGTATTCTCGTCATGAGCGAGCACACCATTGTCGGCGAACACCGCAATTCAGAGATCGATATGGACCGGCTGCTGGCGGAAATTGCCGGCCAGCATGAGGCGTCAGAACAATGACAGAGACACAGATGCGCCAGGCAAACGCCGCACTCCGCCCCGCATTACTGGCACGCACTAGCCTGCGCGATCATGCCATCCGCTATGGCTTCATCGTGCTGCTGGTCGGCATGGTGCTGTTTTTTTCCCTATCCACCAGCGGCTTCACGAGCCCGCAAAGCGCCGTCTTCATCCTGCAATCGGTTTCCATCACCGGCATCCTGGCGCTGGGCGTCACCGCTACCCTCGTGGTGGGCGGGTTCGATCTATCCATCGGCTCCGTCGCCACCACCGCCATGATGGCCTCGTCCTACGCCATGGTGGTGATGGGACTCGATGGCTGGACGGCGGTCGCCATATGCTTGGCCATCGGCGCCATTGTCGGTGTGATCAATGGCGTCCTTATCGTCTATATGCGCGTGCCTGATCTCCTGGCGACGCTGGGTATGATGTTTCTGCTTGTCGGGCTGCAGCGCATCCCCACCGAGGGACGCTCCATCGCCACCGGCATGACCATGCCGGACGGCACCACCGCAAACGGCACGTTCAGCCCGGAGTTCCTGGCCCTGGGACGGCATCGGTTTGACTTCTTCCAACCCAATCTGCTGCCGGTTTCGGTGGTCATGCTGATCGCACTGGCCATCCTGATCTGGTTTTTCCTCGAATATACCCGCTTCGGGCGCATGATGTACGCCGTGGGCTCGAACGAGCGGGCCGCCCAATTGGCCGGCGCTCCGGTAAAGGCCTACAAGATCTGGGCCTACGTAATTTCAGGTGTTTTCGCCTCTATCGGCGGCATCCTGCTCGCGGCGCGCCTGGGGCGTGGAGACATCGCCTCAGGCAATAATCTCCTGCTCGATTCGGTCGCCGCCGCCTTGATCGGCTTTGCGGTGCTGGGCGCGGCAAAGCCCAATGCTTTCGGCACGGCCATCGGCGCGCTGTTCGTCGGTATCCTCTTGCAGGGCCTCACGATGATGAACGCTCCCTATTACACGCAGGATTTCGTCAAGGGCGCCGTTCTGGTCGTCGCCCTGGTTTTCACTTTCGCCCTCTCCAAGCGGGGCAGACGCTAAGGACAGCTCCCGCTTTTCATGCAAACGGAGGAAAGCATGATCTCTCGTAGACTTCTCGGCAAACTCGCCCTCGGCCTTTTCGGCGCAAGCCTGCTCGGGGGCACCGCCCTGGCGCAGTCCATGCCGGCGCCCTTCGACAATCCGGGCGCGGTCAAGATCGCCCTGGTGCGCTATCTCTCCACCGGCGACTTCTTCCAGGCCTATCTTTCGGGCGTCGAGGCCCAGGCCAAGGCACTCGGGGTCGAACTGCGCGTGCTCGACAGCCGCCAGGACGCCGCGCTCCAGGCCGACATGGTCGATCAGGCCATTGCGCTGGGCGTGGACGGCATCATCATCCAGCACGGCCTCACCGAATCGATGAAGGAAGCCGCGCAGCGCGCGGTGGATGCGGGCATCAAGGTCGTGGCCTTCGACGTCAATGTCGAGAACGACGCCATTCCCCAGATCGAGCAATCGGACCACGATCTGGCGCGTCTGGCGCTTGAGCAGGCCATTGCCGACAATGGCGAAAGCTGGACCGCCGGCTATGTCTATGTCGCCGGCATCGCCCCACTGGATCGGCGTGACGAGGTCTGGAAGGAATTCAAGGCCAAGTATGCCGGCATCACCGAAAAGTCCATGTTCGGCACGCTCGACAATCCGATCGCCAATTCGGTGGCCAACCAGGCCCGTTCGGTCTTGGCGGCCAATCCCGACATCACCGTGATGTTCGCGCCCTATGACGAATTCGCCAAGGGCGTGAAGATCGCCGTGGACGAAGCCGGCATGTCGAGCCAGGTCAAGATCTATTCAGCCGACATTTCCACCGCCGACATCGCGGCGATGCGCGAGCCGGGCTCGGCCTGGGTCGCGACGGCCGCCACCAATCCGGCCGTAGTGGGCGAAGTTTCGGTGCGTGCGCTCGCCATGATGCTGGCTGGCGAAGATACGGGGCATAATGTCATCATCCCGCCGACGCTGATCACCCAGGCCCAGCTCAACGACAACGACATCAAGAACATGGAAGAGCTGTCCGGCAAGCTGCCGCAATTCGCCCATGCCGAAGTCGCAATTCCTGCCTGGATGCCGCTGCCGGCCCGCTGATCGCGCAGGAAACCAATAAGGAAGGGCGGCGCCTCACGGCGCCGCCCTATTTGCATTTGCGCCGGCGAGCGACTATCGCATCGCCGCTGCGATATTGCCGCCATCCACGGTGGTGACATCGGCGGTCGTGCTTCTGGCCAGCGCCTGATGCACAAAGGCCTGTGCGACATCCTCGGCGGTGACTTCAAGACCGAGCAGATTGCCTGACATATAATCCTTGACGCTCAATCCGCGCGAACTGGACCGGGCGGCGATCATCTCATCATTGAGCAATCCCGAGCGAATCCGATCCGCATTGACGGCGTTGACGCGAATGCCGTCCTTGCCATGCTCGAGCGCATATTGGCGGGAAAGGAACAGGGTCGCCGCCTTGGGCAGGCCATAGGCACCGAAATTGGCACCGGGATTGACCGCCTGCTTGGAGGCGTTGAACAACAGGACGCCACCCGTGCCCTGTTCCTTCATGATGCGCACCGCGTTCTGGGCCACGCTTTGATGAGAGAAGAAATTCAGCTCGAAGCTCTTGCGCAACAATCCCTCGTCCAGCGTGGCAATTGGCCCTTCCCACGCTGCACCGGCATTGGAGACGACGATATCGACGCCTCCGAAAGTTTTGACCGCCAAGTCGAAGGCGGCACGAACCGATGAGGGATCGGTGACGTCGCAGGCGCAGCCGACCGCGCCATTGCCAATGGCCTTGGCCACGCTTCCTGCCTTATCGCCATCGAGGTCGAGCACGACCACATGCGCGCCCTGCGCGGCGAAGGCCTTGGCGGTGGCGGCGCCGATGGCCCCTGCCCCTCCGGTGACCACGGCCACCTGCCCGGTCAGCGGCTTGGGCTTGGCGCCGGCCAGCTTGGCCTGCTCGAGCGACCAATATTCGAGATCGAAAAGATCGGGCTTGGAGACCGGCTCGAACCGCCCGATGGATTCGGCGTCGCGCGCCGCCATGATCCAGGTCTCGCCGACATCGGCGGCGATCTTGGCATCCTTGAGCGTGCGGCCATGCCCGAACATGCCCAGGCCCGGAACGAGCGTCAGCCGCGGCATGGGATCGAGCATGGTCCGCGCCACCTCATCGCGGGCGTCGTTGACGCGGAAATATTCGGTGTAATCGGCAACGAATTTGGCCACCCGCTCGTCAATCACGGTGCGGTAGCCGTCCAGTTGCCCCGCATCGGGCGCCGGCAGCACCATGGGGCCGGTCTTGATGCGGATGGACAGGTCGGGGGTCGAAACGCCGCGCTGGGCCATGTCTTCGACTTCGGCGGCGTTCACGAAGGCCAGAATGTCCGGCGATGTGCGGAATTCGGACACGAAACGCTCGAACGCCCCCTCTCCTTTGGCAAAGGCGATGGCGCCGCGCAGCATGGGCGCGATGTCTTCCGGAGCGGCGAGCACGGCGGGCAGGGCAATAGGGGAAAACGGGTTCCGGCCGTTCTGCGCCACATAATCTTCGGCCACGGACACATAGTGGATCATGCGGTCATAGGCCTGCTTGGCCGTGTCGCCGAAGGTGAAGATGCCGTGCTTGTCGAGGATCAGTCCATCGACGCTCGGATCCTGGTCGAACACCTCGGCGGCGAGCTTGGCGAGATCGAAGCCGGGCATGATATAGGGCACAAAACCCATTTTCGGCCCAAAGATTTCGCGGCTCATCCGCTCACTCTCGGCCTGATCGGCAATGGCGAGAATGGCGGTGGAATGGGTGTGATCGACGAACTTGTGCGGAATGAAGGCGTGCAGTAGCGCCTCGACCGAGGGATTGGGAGCTGCAGGATCGATGAGATTGGCGCGCTGCAAGGCCACCATGTCCTCATCGGAAAGCTTGTCCAGCTTGCGGGCTTTCAAAAGCGGGGCGAGCTTGACGGCGGGCAGGCCGGCGGGCTCGATAATGCCCATATCCCAGCCCGAGCCCTTGACGCACAACACGTCCCAGCTATCCCCGACCAGATCGGACATAGTGGTCTTGACCGACGTATTGCCGCCGCCATGCAATACCAGGCGCGGTTCGCCACCCAGGAGGCGGGTCGTATAGGTGCGCAATGCCAGATCGCGGTTTACGCCCTTGGCGGCATAAGATGCGACCATCGCCTCGGCTTCGGCGTCGTTCCAGAGATTGAGCATGGGCTATCCTCGGTCATTCGGAAATTTGCAAACGGGGCATTACGTCCCCTTGGTCCAGTGGTCGAGCAGGCGGCGGGCCATGGAGGTGGTGACCACCAGATGGGAAACCAGCCCGCCCCGGATGGCGGCGACGAGGGGCAGGAACTTGGCCGCCTGCTCGACCACCATCATGCGCTTCGGGATGGCGCGGATGGAGCCGAGATCGGCCGAGATCACGCGCCGATTATAGGAGCAGTCCATCAATTGGCCATCGGCATCGATCAGTCTTCCGGCCATGACGCCCACCGCCCCTGCCCGTCCCAGCGCCTGCATCTCCGCTGCCGACAAGGCCCCGCATTTGACCAGGTGGCTGTCGTCCTCGATGCCGCCTACCGAATAAAGCGCCAGGGAGCAGGAGGAAATGGAGGCCAATTGCTCGCGGATCACCGGCTCGTCCATCAGCGCCGCCGCCAATTCCTCCGAAGACAGCACCAGCGGCGCGTAGAGGTTGATCCCTTCGGCATTGAGGCGCCGAGCGATTTCGGTCGTGCATTGGTCGGGGCGGTAATTATAGGGCGCACCGAGATTGCCGCAGAGCTGGACTACGGTCACGTCCTGCAGATCGACATAGGGCATCACGTCGGCAATGTGATAGACCGTGCGCCCCCAGGCGACGCCGACCCGATCGCCCCTGCTGATTTTTTCGGTGAAGGCGGTGGCGGCGACCGTGGGCATTTCGGCAGCCGGATCGAGGGCTGAACGGTCTTCCGGCACGATCCAGACCCCGTCGAGGCCCAGGGCATCCTCGAGTTCGCGCGCCAGAACCCCATCGGCGAAAAGCTGGCTCGAGGTGGAAATGGTGACGATGCCGGTTTCGCGCGCCTTGCGCAGATACATGGCCACCGATGCCCGGGATATGTTCAGGTGCTTCGCCACTTCATCCTGGCGCATGCCATGGGTATAGTATAGCCAGGCGGCCTTATGAATGGTCTGCTCTACCGGCCGGATTGCCATGGTCGATGCCTCCTCAAAGCATCGTGACATTGGTCACGACGACTGACAAAAGTCAACGACAGTTGGAAAGACACCAGCTGTCGCCAATAGTCTACCGGCAAACCCGACCAGAGTTTCGGGCTCCTCAACAAACTGCACGGCTATGCGAATGGTCCTGCGCCTTCCGCTCATTCCAAGCCCGTAACGAGCCGTAGCAAGGGCCAGGTGGCCGTCGCCTTTGTCGAACAGCCTGCCAGTAACGTTGAAAAGGCGAGACTTTATTTCAAGGCCATGCAGGTTCGCCTCCTGGCCGATCATGGCGCCGAACGGCGACGCTCTGACCCGCTGAAACATTCACGTGCGGATAAGTTTTTCCTCCAACTGAGACTAGAGTCCGACCATGATTTAAGGACGGACAGATGACGGGGAGGCAGGGCATCGCGCGCAGCACCATGCAGGACAATCTGAAGCGCGCGACAGCGGCGGGACTGATCTGCCTGGATCTCGACGCGCAGCCGGAAGCGCGCGACCTCAACCATGGCGAATGGCCGCCATCCTGCTTGAGAACGAAGCGACGCTGCGCCGTCAGAAGCGCTTCGAGGCGCGTGCCCGCGCCCCCAGGCTCCGCCATGATGCGCAGGTCGAAGACACCGACTTCCGTACCGAACGCGGGCTCGACCGGCTCAAGCTGACAGCCATACGCGACCAACTCGATACACTGCTGGACGAGGCGGCGCGTTCGAAGATGACCTTGCGCGAGGCCTTAGCTTTCCTCGTCTCGCGCGAGATCGCCCGGCGCGACGAGCGGCATATCTCTATGTCGAGAAAGCTGGCACAGTTCCTCTTCGTGCACGAGCTCGATGGCTTCGACTTTGAGGCACAGCCATCGCTGGATCGTGGCCCGGTCAGGGCGTTGGCGACGTGTCGTTGGATCGCCCATGACGACAAGGGTTCTGTTCCTCGGCCCTCCAGGCACAGGCAAGACCCATTTGGCTGTAGCACTGGGCCGCGAGGCGATCCGCCAGAACTGCAACGCGCAGTTCGTCACAGCCGCCACATTGGTGGCGATGCTGGCCAAGGCCCATAGTGACGGCACTCTCGACAAGCAGTTGACGACCCTGTCACGGCCGAAACTGCTGATCATCGACG
>JAHCJW010000067.1 GCA_026126125.1 Devosia sp. | reverse complement strand
GAGCGCCGGCGGCGCCCTGGTTCCAACCGGGGTCGGCGCGCGCGACCTGCCTGTCCGCGAGGGGCTGGTGCTGGGAGTGCGCCCCGACGCGCTGCGCGTCGTGGCCGGAGACGGCACTTTCGAGGGCACGGTGGAAATCGTCGAGCGGCTGGGCGACCGGACGCTGGTGCATGTGCGGCTTGCCGATGGGGCGCTGGTCATCGCCGAGGACATCGGCAAGAGCGCGCTCGAGCCCGGCGACGCTGTGGCGCTATTGGCCGACCGCAGCGAGACCCATGTCTTTGACGCCGAGGGCGTTGCCTATCACTCGACCTGATGTCGACCGGTTCCGGTGGTGGGGACCAAAGCTCGATGCGCCCCGCCAGCCGCTGACTTGAGAGCATGGAGCACAAACCTTTCGGGAGGAAAGAATGACGAAGACTCTACGACGCCTGGCCCTGGCTTCGACCGCGTTTTTCGCACTGGCCAGCGGCGCCTATGCCCAGCAGACCGTGGTGTGGTGGGACTTCCTGGCCGGTGGCGACGGCGTGCGCATGAAGGCGCTGATCGATGCGTTCAACCAGGAGCATCAGGGCGAGATCGCGATTGAAGGCACGACGCTCGAATGGGGCACGCCCTTCTACACCAAGCTGCAGACCTCATCGGCCATCGGCGAGGGGCCCGATATCGCCACCTATCACCTCTCGCGCATTCCGCTGGCCGTTTCGAGCGGCACGCTGAGCGAAATCACCGACGCCGACATGGAGGGCGCCGGCATTTCCGACGCCGATTTCACCGCGGCGGCCTCGGATGCCGGCAAGGTGGATGGCACCCGCTATGCCGTGCCGTTCGATCAGCACGGGCTCATTCTCTATTATAACCGCGACATGCTGGGCGAGGCCGGCCTGCTCGACGGCAACGGTCTGCCGGCCGGACTCGACGGGCTCGACAATTTCAACGCCGTGCTGGCCCAATTCTCCGGGAATGGCAAATATGGCGTCTCGACCCCGACCGGCGATCGCTACCGCACCATTTACAGCCTGTTCGGCCAGCAGGGCGGCACCATGTTCGATGCGTCCGCCGGCGGCTTCTTCCCGACCGACGAAGACGTCAACAAGCTGACCAACGCCATCGAGGTGGTGAAGGGCTGGGTCGATAATGGCTATACCCCCGTGCAGGTGGAAAGCCCGGCGGCCCTGGCGCTGTTCACCTCGCAGCAGGCGCCGTTCTTCATCATGGGCAATTGGGAAATCCCGACCTTTGTCGACCTGCACGCCAAGGGCGAACTGTTCGAATGGGGCGCGGTCGAATTGCCGACCCTGTTCGACACCAAGGCGGCATGGTCGGATTCGCATGCCTTCGTCGTTCCGGCCAATTCGGGCAAGGAAGCGGATGCCGACAAGCGCGCCGCGGTGATGAAGGTCATCGCCTGGATGGACGCGCATTCGCTCGACTGGGCCGGCGCCGGCCATATCCCGGCCCTCAACGCCGTACGTGAGGGCGAGGGTTTCAAGGCGTTGAAGCCGCAGTCCGATTATGCCGGCTTTGCCGACACGGCCGTGTTCGACCCGCGCACGACGCTGGCCGGCCCGGCGGCGCCGCTGGGCGATGCCTGGAGCAATTTCGTCAATCCCGCCACCTATGGCGAGATCGACCCGGCCGATGCCGCCGCCGAAATGCGCGACGACCTCAACAGCCAGCTCTAACCGCAGCACCGCGCGCCGGCATCCGTTCCCCGGATGCCGGCGCTCTATCGAGCGAAAAGGGGAGCGACATGATCCGCGACAAGCGCGCCGAATATCTCACCGCCCTCGCCTTGGTGGGGCCCTTCGTACTCATCTACGGGGTGCTGTTCGTCTGGCCTACCATCCAGATGATCATGCTCAGCTTCACCAACGCGCCGCTGATCGGGCCGGGAGAATGGGTCGGGTTCGACAATTACCTCAAGATCCTCTCGCATCGCCTGTTCCACAACGCCACCTGGAACACGGTCTATTTCGTTCTCTTGACCGTCGTGCCCAATACGCTGATCTCGCTGGCCATCGCCATGGCGGTGAACCGGCTTTCGGGCTGGAAACAGGGTTTTGTCATGGCCTGTTTCTTCCTGCCCTATATTCTGCCGGTCTCGGTGGTCTATCTCACCTGGAACTGGATCATCGATGTGCAATACGGGCTCGTGCAATATCTGGTGCGGCCCTTCAACGGCGGCGAACCGCTCTCGCTCACCCGCACCATCCCCTTCTTCATGCCCACCGTGGCGGTGGTCACCATCTGGTGGACGCTGGGCTTCAACGTGCTGTTGTTCATCGCCGGGCTGCGCAATATCTCGCCCGAGATCTATGAGGCGGCTGCGCTCGACGATGCGGGGCGCTGGCGCCAGTTCACCCGTATCACCTGGCCGCTGATCTGGCCGGTGACGGCGCTGGTCCTCACCATTCAGCTCATCGCCCAGCTCAAGATCTTCGATCAGGTCTATCTGTTTTCCATCGGCGGGCGGCAGGACCCCACTATTGTGATGGTGCAATATATCTACAAGCTCGCCTTCCAGCAGAACAAGGGCGGGGAGGGGGCGGCCGCGGCGACCATCCTCTTCGCCGTCATCATCATTCTCAGTGTCCTGCAATATCAGGCGTTGCGCGCCCGAGGTGCAAAATGAGCGTCGAAGCCCTGTCCCGCCCGGCCCCGCATGCCGCTGCCCGCGCCCGCGGCGATCGGCTGATCGATCTGGGGGGCCTGGTGCTCACCGCCCTTACCTTCGTCTTCGCGCTGATGGCGATCTTCCCGATCTATTGGGCGGTGGTGACCTCGTTCAAATCCGAGACCGAGGTGATCGCCTCGGGCATTTCGCTATGGCCGCAGCGCTTCAATACCGAGGCCTATGAGCATATCTGGCGCAACACCAATATCGGCATGTGGTACATCAACTCGCTGATCACCTCGCTGGTGATCACCGCCGGGGTCATCGTCAGTTCGGCCGGCTGCGCCTATGCGCTGAGCCAGCTCGAATTTCCCGGGAGAAGGCTGATCTATATCCTGATCCTGGCCTGTTTCATGGTGCCGATGCAGGCGTTGATCATCAATCATTTCGTGTTGATGGCGCAGTTCAAGCTGCTCAACACCTGGGCCGGCATCATCCTGCCGCAGTTGATCGTGCCGGTGACCATCATCGTCTACAAGCAGTTCTTCGACTCCGTGCCCAAGGAATTCCGCGAGGCGGCGCAGATGGACAATGCGGGGCATTTCAAGATCCTGTTCCGGATCTATCTACCGATGAACTGGGGCATCACCAGCGCGCTGGCCATCATCACCTTCATCGGTGCCTGGAACTCCTTCCTGTGGCCGTTCCTGGCCGCGACGGGCGAGGCGACGATGACGGTTCCGGTCGGCATCACCCAGGTCAAGGACGCCTATGGCATCGTCTATGCGCGGCTCATGGCCTCGGCAGTGATGGCGGGCCTGCCGGTCGCCGTGCTCTATCTCCTGTTCCAGCGCCGCGTGACCCAGGCAATCATGCTCTCGGCCGGGGTGAAGGGGTAGGGGCGAGCAATCAGGATTGCGCCAAGGTTTTTCTGACGCCAAGGCCATTCGTCGAAGGGCTGAAGGGACAGAATATCAGCATAAACCTCGTGGAACGGAACCAGCATTCGTCCCCGGTATTTCCGCGTCACGAGTGATGCCTGCATTGATGGTTGCAATGGATCGCTGCCACCCATCCTCTGCAAGGTTGCACTCGCCCGCCAAATACTCTAGGCCCGGTTATTATCGAGGGGCTTGAATGGCGATGCGTTTCGTAAGTGCCAGCGGCAGTGTCCATGGTTTGGCTTCGTTTGCCGCCACTGCTCTCGTCGGGCTTGTATTAATGATAGTGGTTGCCGGCGATCCCGTTTCGCTATGGGCCGGCGGGCTCATGGTGGACGGCGACTATCCAAATGCGGCGGCTGCCTACTCCATGTTTGTACGCGATGCCTGGCACTGGCCGCTGGGAGCCAATCCCAATTTCGGCGGCATAAATGTCTTTTTCAGCGACGCGACCCCGTGGTTTGCCCTTTTGGGCAAGGCGGTCCACACCGTTTCCGGCCTCGAAATGCCATTTCATGGCCTGGTTATTCTCAACTTCATCTTGTTCCCAGTCATGGCGTACCGTTTGCTTTCGAAGTTGACGGAAGATGCCCTGACGCGCTGGCTGGGCGTCGCCTTGCTGAGCTTTAGCCTTATTATGCCAGTTCGGATTATTGGGGCGCAGCACATTGCGCTCTCGTCCTATTGGGTGGTGCTATGGGCCATGAGCGCCGTTCCGTTTCCGGGCGAACGCCGTAGCGCCCTAAGGGAATGGGAGTTTTTGCCCGCCATTGCGGTGGCTATTTGGAGCCATGCATATCTTGGAGCCATGTGCGCCGTGCTTATTCTTGGGCAGCTATTGTGGCTCCGGCAGTGGCTCAAGGCGGCAATCGTCCTTTGCACCGCCGTTGGCCTGCTTTATATGATTGGCGCGCTTTCCGAGCCTCGTCTACCGGTTGGCGGCGCGCGCGACTATGCGTTCGATATATTGGCTTTCTTCCAGTCGCTGAACTGGGGCGTTGTGCCGATGCTGTATCCGATCATCGACCTGCCTCAGGTAGACACTATAGTGTATTTAGGCACGGGTGCAGTTTTGGCCCTGTTCGCCGGTCTTGTGGCGGTCGCTCTCCAACAGATCCCTCTCTGGGGCACAAGCGACAAAGGCGCCGGGCAAAGGCTATTCGTTCTTCTCTCCATGGGTATGGCATTGGCTGTTTTTGCGATGGCATTTACCCTGCGGATTGGTGGCCCAGTGCTTCTGATCCTGCCATTTCCGCCTCTACTTGACGCCCTCTATGAAAATTTTCGAGCTACCGGACGATTTTCGGGTGTGCTTGCATACTTGTTGATTGTTGTTTCAGCTCTGTGGTTAGGAGCGCTGTGTAGAAAATGGCGCGCCGCCTCGATCCTGGCCCTGGCGGTCGTGGGGCTGCAATTTGCCGACGCAAGGTATGCGGGAAGCCTGGCCCCGCTGCCCCAGGCCTTGTCTGACGCGAGAGCGCAGGCTGATATCGTCGACGCTCTTTTGGAGCCGGGTTGGTCCGGGCGCGTCTATCGTGATCTGGATTTGATCCAGCTGGAAGACCAGCGTTTGCTCGACTATCTTTTGGTTCACGAGCATCGCGCGGTCTGGCTGTCCTCGGCGCATGGGGCGCGTTTGCCCCCTGAGACTATCGCTCAGCGACCGAGGATTGCCGAGGCCGTTGCGGGAGATCTGGTTATTGTCCCGCTTGGTTCCTCAAGTCCGACCTGCGCGCGTAGCGCTACGCTAAAAGCCTATCTGCTGTGTATCGTATAATCTGGTCGTCTGGCCTGGCTGGTTGGAAAGTCAAAGGCGTGGAAACGCTTCCCGGCAATAAGTCTTTGGGTTTGTACCGCGAAACCGAACCGCCCCAAGCTTTGAAGTGATCACATCGGTCCCGGGCTGCTGCTACTGTCCGGTGCCATCAGGGTCAGGGCGAGGGCGGAGAGGCGGTGGGCCATGGAGCGGGGGGCGCCGTTGGTTTCGTCGCGCAGCCAGCGGATGATGAGCAAGGTGATGCCGCTGGCCATCACGAGGGTGAGGTCCTGCTGGGCGACGGTACCGCGCCGGGCGGCCGGTTCGAAGATTTCGGGCAAGAGACGCATGGCGACGAAGGACACGATTTCCTCGAAGAACGTCATGTTGGCGGCGCCGTCCAGCACCCGCAGGTAAAAATCCTTATGCTCGAAAAGATGGGTCAGGATCGGCTCGGCCTGGCGTTCGATCCGCTCCCGGATGGCCTGCGGCTGCAGCTCCTCGGGCTGGCGCAACGGCTCGGGCATGGGGAAGGCGGCCGACAGCCGAGCCAGCGCCGCCCGCCGGGCCGCATCGGGGACATCGGCGAAGTGCTGATAAAAGGTCGGGCGCGTCACCCCGGCGCTTTCCACGACGCGCGTGATCGGCAGGTCCGAGAGCGGCCCGCGATCCAGCTCAGCGACGACCGCATCGATCAGCGCCTTGAAGCTGCGCTGAAACCGCGGGTCGTCGGTGCGCGGACGAGCCGTTCGAGAGGTCACTTTACAAGTCCGTTTCGTGTCGCTATTTTACATTTGTAATTTAAGCAACTTCTCCATCGCCGTCAACGGTTCAAGACCATGGGTCTGGCGCATGCGGCGCCGCCGGGCGCCGATAGCGGTGTTCGCAAGGGTAAAGTCGATGCCTGAGAGACCTGAGGCCATGCCGAGGATGACGGATTATGATCCCATGATCGGCGACAGCCGCCGGCAAGCGACCAGAGTGGGCGGGGAACTCGGCGCGGTTGTTGCGCCGTCCGGGGCCTTGCGCGGCCTTGCCTTGGCGCTCGCGCCGACGCTGGTGCTGGCTGGCTGCCAGCCCGCGCCGACGGCAGCGGCGAAGCTGCCGCCCGTGGTCGAGGCTCAAACCGTGAGCCTGGTGCCCTATGCGCCCTCCGTAACCCTGACCGGGGTGGTGGCTGCCGCCGATACAATCAACCATGCGTTCCGCATCTCGGGCCGAGCTGCGAGCCGTCTGGTGGAGGTTGGCGAGCGGGTTGAGGCCGGGGCGCTGCTGGCCGAGCTGGACAGTGTCGAACAGCAGGCCGATCTGCGCGGCGCCGAGGCCGGTCTGATCGCCGCCCGGGCGCAACTGGTGCAGGCGCAGAGCAATTTCGCCCGCCAGGAAGAATTGCTCGGCAGGGGGGTGATCACGCGGCGCGTCCATGATCAGGCGCAGGAAGCCCTGCAAATGGCGCAGTCTTCCGTGCAGATCGCCGAAGCGCAGCTCGCCAGCGCCCAGGAAGCGCTGAGCCAGACACAGCTGCGTGCCAAAGCCGATGGCATCGTACTCTCGTATAATCTCGAACTGGGCCAGATCGTGCAGGCCGCCCAGACGGTGATCAGCATCGCCGCCGATGGCGACCGCGACGCGGTGTTCAATGTCGAGGAGGCGCTGGCCGCCGCCTATGCCGAGCCGCCCAGGGTCGAACTTTCCCGGCTCGACCGCCCCGGCACCGTCGCCGCCGGCGTGATCCGCGAAATCTCCCCGGCCGTTGATGCCCGCACCGGTACGGTGCGCGTCAAGGTTGCCATATCCGATACGCCCGCCGCCTTCGCGCTCGGAACGCCGGTCGCCGGAACCGTGAGCGGGGCGCCATCGCCGGCGATCGTCCTGCCTTTCCGCGCGCTGATCGAGGCCGGCGACGGCCCGGCGGTCTGGGTTGTCGATCCCGAGCTGCACACCGTGGCGGCGCGGCCCGTCGCGGTGAAGGCCTATGCCTCCGATGCGATCATCCTGTCGGGCGGCGTGGACGCGGGCGAAATCGTCGTCACCAGCGGCGCGCATCTGCTCAAGCCCGGCCAACCCGTGACCCTTCGGGAGCAGACCCCATGAAAACCCTGCGCATGACCGCCCTTGTCCTCGGCGCCCTCGGCCTTGCGGGCTGCGGACCCATCGACAAGACCGAAAACGCGAGCCCAGCCGTCCGGCCCGTTCTTTATGTCGTCGCCGAGCCGTTGCCCGAAGCCTCCGAGGGGTTTGCCGGGCAGATCGTGCCGCGCGTCAGCACCAGCCTCGGTTTCCGCATGCTCGGCCAGTTGACCGCGCGTGACGTCGCCATTGGCGACGTGGTCGAGGCCGGCGCCGTTCTCGCCACTCTCGATGCCACGCAGTTGCAGCAGGCCCATGACGTCGCGGTGGCGCAACTGGCCGGGGCCGAGGCGCAGCTTGCCAATGCCCAGGCTAGCGAACAGCGGCTCGCCGCCTTGCTCGAGCAGGGCAATCTCGCCCAGGCCAATTATGACATGGCCCGGCAGGCGCTCGATTTCGCCGAGGCCAATGCCGAAAGCGCGCGCGCCAATCTGGTCAAGGCCGAAGAGCGGCTCGGCTATGCGCGGATTACCGCCGAATTCGGCGGCATCGTCACCCAGGTGGGGGCCGAGGTCGGCCAGACCGTGGCGGCGGGTCAGCCGATCGTCAGCCTGGCGCGCACCAGCGAGCGGGAAGCGGTGATCGATGTGCCCGTGGATTTTGCCGGCGGTATCGGCGTGGGCACGGTGTTCGATGTGGCCTTGCAGGCCCTGCCCAGCGTCAAGGGCGAGGGCGTGGTGCGCGAAGCGGCGCCTTTCGCCGATCCGTTGACGCGCACCATCCGCCTGCGTCTCACCCTCAGCGATCCGCCCGACGCCTTCCGGCTGGGCTCGACCGTCACCGCGACGGCGCGCGATGGTGGGGATGCGCAAATAAGATTGCCGCTCACTGCCTTGCGCGAGGGGAAAGAGGCGCCGGCGGTGTGGATCGCCGATCCGCAGACCGGCACCGTCGATCTGCGCCCGGTCACCGTCGTCCAGAGAGGCCCGGACTGGTTCTCGCCCGGCGCGGAAATCCAGCCCGGCGCGCTGGTGGTCGTGGCCGGTGTCCATAGTCTTGAACCGGGGCAGGCCGTGCGGCTGTCCGAGGGAGAAGAAAAATGAAAAAATTCAATCTCTCGGACTGGGCGCTGGAGCATGCCTCGCTGGTCTGGTTCTTCATGATCGCCTTCATGGTCGCCGGCGTCATGGCCTATGTCAATCTCGGTCGCGAGGAAGACCCGTCCTTCACCATCAAGATCATGGTGATCCAGGCCAATTGGCCGGGGGCCAGCGTCGAGGCGACGGGGCTGCAGGTGACCGACCGCATCGAGCGCAAGCTCGAAGAACTCGACAGCCTCGATTTCACCCGCTCGATCACCACGGCGGGCAAGTCGGTGGTTTTCGTCCACCTGTTGCCCACCACGCCCTCCAAGGACGTCGCCGCCACCTGGACGCGGGTGCGCAACATGATGGCCGATATCCGGCCTTTCATGCCGCAGGAGGTTCGCGGGCCGTTCTATAACGACCGGTTCGGGGACGTCTTTGGCAATATCTATGCTTTCACCGCCGATGGACTAACCCATCGGGAGTTGCGCGACTATGTGGAGAACGAGGTGCGCCCGCGTGCGCTCTCGGTGCCCGGCGCGGGCCGCATCGATACGATCGGCACCCAGGACGAGGTCATCTATCTCGAATTCTCCACCCGGCAGATCGCCGCGCTCGGGCTCAATCGCGAGGATATCCTGGCGAGCCTGCAGGCGCAGAACGCCGTCGTTCCGTCCGGGACGATCGATACCGGCGAGGAGCGCATCGGCGTGCGGGTCACCGGGCACTTCACCTCCGAGGAAAGCCTGCGCGAGATCAATCTGCGGGTCGGCGACCGGTTCTTCCGTCTCAGCGACGTGGCGACGGTCACGCGCGGCTACGCCAATCCGCCTGGCAGCCTGTTTCGCTATAACGGCCAGCCGGCCATCGGCCTTGCGGTCGGCATGAAGCCCAATGGCAATCTGCTCGAATTCGGCGAGGCGCTGGAAGACGAGATGCAGGCGATCATGGCCGAGCTGCCAGTGGGGGTCGAGGCCCATATCGTGGCCGACCAGCCGGTGATCGTGGAGGAGGCCGTCAATCATTTCCTCACCGCCCTGTTCGAGGCGGTGGCCATTGTTCTGGTCGTTTCCTTCCTCAGCCTGGGGCTGCGCGCCGGCTTTGTGGTGGCCCTCTCCATCCCGCTGACCCTGGCGATCACCTTCGCGGTCATGTATTACACCGGCATCTCCATGCAGCGAGTGTCGCTGGGGGCGCTGATCATCGCGCTTGGCCTGCTGGTCGATGACGCCATGATCGCGGTGGAGATGATGATCTCGCGGCTGGAAGCGGGCGAGACGCTGCGCAAGGCGGCGACCGCCGTCTATACCTCGACGGCCTTTCCCATGCTGACCGGAACGCTGGTGACCGTGGCGGGCTTCATTCCCATCGGGTTCAATTCGAGCCTGGCCGGGGAATATACCCAAACCCTGTTTGTCGTGATGGCGGTTTCGCTCCTGGTTTCCTGGGTCGTGGCGGTGATTTTCGCGCCGCTTCTCGGGGTTCTGATCCTGCCCAAGGTCATCAAGAAACACGCCGACAAACCCAAGCGGCTGGCCGGCCTGTTCCGCGCCGTGCTGGAATGGGCGGTGCGCCATCGCTGGATCACCATCACCACGACCCTCATCGCCTTCCTGGTATCGGCCTATAGCATGACGTTTGTCGGCCGCGAGTTTTTCCCGCCCTCTGACCGGCCCGAGCTTGTGGTTGACTGGACGCTGCCGCAGAACAGCTCTGTGCTCGAGACCGAGGCGGTGATCGCCCGCTTCGAGGCGGACGTGCTCGACGGCGACCCCGATATTGCCCTTTACAGCTCCTATGTGGGACAGGGCGCGGTGCGCTTCGTGCTCGCCTTCGACGTGCTCCAGCCCAATCCCTATGTCGGCCAGACGGTGATCGTCGCCAAGGATATCGAGGCGCGCGACCGCGTGCGGGCAAGGATCACCGAGGTTCTGCGGACCGACTTCCCGGGTGTCGACGCCTATCCCAAGCTCATGGAAATGGGGCCGCCCGTGGGCCGGCCGGTGCAGTACCGGGTCAGCGGCCCCGATCCGCAGACGCTGCGCGCGGTGGCCGCGCAACTGGCTTCGCGCCTCGAAGCCCATCCGGCCCTCGACACGGTGACCTTCGACTGGTTCGAGCCGCAGCGCATCGTCGAGGTGGAAGTGCTGCAGGACAAGGCCCGCGCGTTGGGCGTGACGTCCGAGGATATCGCCAACATGCTCAATGGCGTGACCAGTGGCATCGCCATCACCCAGGTCCGCGACGCGACCTATCTGGTCAATGTCGTGGTCCGGGCCGGCGAGGACGAGCGTGGCTCCATCGATACGCTGCGCAATCTGCAGCTGACCACAGGAACCGGCGAGGCCATTCCGCTCGCTGCGGTGGCGCGCTTCGACTATGGGCTCGAACAGCCCAATATCCTGCGCCGCGACCGCGTGCCCACCATCACGCTCAAGGCCGGCGTCATCGGCCATGCCCTGCCGGCGGATGTGGTGGCGGATCTGGCCCCGCAGGTGGCCGCGTTCGCCTCCGAACTGCCGGGCGGTTATCACGTGGCCACCGCCGGCATCGTGGAGGAAAGCGCCAAAAGTCAGGCCCCGATCATCGCCATCGTGCCGATGATGCTGTTGGCCATGGCGCTGATCCTGATGATCCAGCTGCAGAGCTTCCAGCGCCTCTTCATGGTCGCAGCGGTGGCGCCGCTCGGGGTCATCGGGGTGGCGATCGCCCTGCTGCCGACCGGCTCGCCGCTGGGCTTCGTCGCCATCCTCGGCGTGCTGGCGCTGATCGGCATCCTGATCCGCAATTCGGTGATCCTGGTGGTGCAGATCGAGGATCTGATCAAGGCCGGAACATCGGCCTGGGACGCGGTGATCGAGGCGACCGAACACCGCGTGCGCCCCATCGTGCTGACCGCGCTGGCGGCAAGCCTTGCGCTCATCCCCATCTCGCGCCAGGTATTCTGGGGGCCCATGGCCTATGCCATGATGGGCGGCATCATCGTCGGGACGGTACTGACCCTCGTCTTCCTGCCCGCGCTCTATGCGGCGTGGTTCCGCATCAAGGAGCCGGACAGCGCGGGCGAGCACCCGGCCAGTGAAGTCGTGGCGGTTCCAGCAACGCCGGAAAGCCTCTCGTAAAAAGCCACCGCCTCTCCCGCTAAAGCGCAGCGCGTTTGTTTCAGATCAGCTCCCTGCGCTTTAGCCCTTCGTTTGCCGCATGCCCGCCAAAAGTGGCATCCAGTTTCGGCAGACATGCGCTAACGGGAGAGGCGGTTTTCGTCGTCGATCAGCGTCAGCCGATGCGGCGCCGCAGCGCTCCAGGTCCACAGAACCAGATTGAGATCCATGGTCGAGGCGCCAGGCGCAAAGCTCCTCACCAAAAGACCATGATAGCCCGCTGCCGCCAGGCGGCTGGCGAATGCCTGTGTCCGGGCTTGCCCGCCCGATCGCATCTGGTCGCGCCAGCTCGGATCGGCCAGGGCAAGCGCATCCGTGCCCTCGCGCACGAGGGCCGCATCGTGCCGTGTGTCGAAAATCTTTTCGATCTCGGCGTCATAGGACACCAGCGTCGTGGGCTGCAGACTGCCGGCCTGGTTGGCTTCCCGCAGCGCCGTCATCACCGAAAGCGAGAGATAGAGGGCAGGCACGCCTTTGCGGTTGAAACTGCCGCCATAGAGCTCGGCACCGCGCCCCGACAGGGGCTCGCTGGCGTAAACGGGGTTTAATGCCCGATAGAGGGGCCCGGCAAAGCGCATCGAGACGCTCAGGCGTGGATGCCGGCGTCGATGGCGTCGATATAGTCGAGCACGTCGTCGGCCCGGCCCTCGCGGACCATTTGCATCGCTGTCCGGCCGGAAAATCCCGACAGCGGCTCGGATCGATACCAGGCATAGGCCATCAATGCCGATCCGAAACGGGGCTCGACCTTGTTGACGATCTCGGTCATCTCCCGCAGCCGGCGCTGTGTCTTGTCGGAGCGGACCCGGTCCTTGCGCTGAATCGCGTCCTTTCCAAGCCCCGCCGTCCGGGCGATCTCCTCGCTCGTCGTGCGTAGGGCGTCGGCGATCTTGCGCGGCGAGAACAAGCCGTCATCCGCATATTGTGCCAGGCCCATAATGCCTACTCCACTGCTCCATGCCACTTCTTATGACGCAATATAGCGTCACCTTTCGCGGCTTTCAAGCTAGAAGGGGCGAGAACCGGCCGCCCTTGTCCGCCAGCGCTCTACGCCTAAAGTTCGTTGCATAACGCGGGCTGAGCGCATTGACTTCGTTGCTCTCGCGCGGATTGGGGTCCAGATTGTTCGCTGGATGATACCGACCCCGGTAAGCCTGTCCTCAGGATCAGTATGAACGACAATGCCAAAGCTCAGCGCATCGTGATCCCGCGTCGTATTCCAGACATGTGAAAGCCCCCTCGCTCTATTGGTGCGGCCGGACCTTGATGGCGGCGGCGAAGCTGTCCTTTTGCGGCGGTGCCCGGTAGCCGCTCCGTGCCTTGCGACGGGTCGAAAGCGTCAGCGTTCCGTCCGTCCGCGTTCGATAAATTTTGGCCTCCGACGTATATTTTCTATGAAGTATTTATAGTTTTTCAGGAGATCGGTAGCATCGTCATAATATATAACTTGGTCAACAAGTAATAAGTCTTAGGACATAAATTTATACATCTAAGGACATAAAGGGGGGCGCAGCTTGCAAAGAGTGGCGGTGGAGAGCGGTGAGCCATATATCCGGTGCGCTGCGCTACACGGATATGTGGAAATGGTGCAGGCCCTCGGAGGCGATCCCGAGGCGCTGTTATTGGAAGCCGGCATTAAGTTAACCTCACTCCGCAACGAGGAGACGCTGGTCTCGTGGAACCGGTTGAGCCGGGCCATCGAACTCGCGGCCAGCCGGCTTGGGAGGGACACATTCGGGCTGGAGTGGGCGTTCAACATGCCGCCCCCTTTTGCCGGTGCGGGGCCGGTGATGTTGATCGCCCTTCAGTCGCAAACCGTGGCGGAGTGGATCGAGAAGGTGTTCCGATATTGGAGCCTTCACACCAACGCGCATCGGCTTCAACTTATTGAAAATCCATTATTATTTCCTCACGCCCATGAGGGGGCTCCGCGGGCAGCGGTGAGGCGGCCGGCGCCAGACCCACAGCAGAAGCTCGTCGCCATCCGTTTCGACTGCGACCCGCTCGTTCCGCCAGGCAGGCAGATCATGGAGTATATGCTGGGGGGCGCCGTCGACATCATTCGCGCTATCGCCGGGCCCGATGACGCGTTGCTCGTTGCCGTCCGTTTTCAGCACATGGCGCCGCTGGATTTGCGATACCATAACGAGGCGTTCCGGTGCCGGCTGGATTTCGGCGCCGATCACCACGAGCTCGTCATCGATCGCCGAATGCTCGACCTGCCCATCGCGATACCGCGCGAAACCCTGTCGACGCTGTTCGGTGGATTTCTGCAATACCAGAAGCAACGTATACAGTCATATGATCAAAGTATTACTACGACCGTAGGTCTGGCGATACCAAATCTATTTGGAACGGGTTTCTGTACCCTTGAATTCATATCCGAGGCGCTGGGGGTCAGCGCCAAGAAGTTGCAACGTCTCCTCGCGCAGGAAAACACGGCGTTCTCCGAAATCTACAACCGGGTTCGCCGCGATATCGCCTGCCGTATCCTTGCCGAAACTGACGTGACTTTCGACCGAATTGCCGGTTTGCTCGACTATGCCTCCGCCGTCGCCTTCGCCAATGCCTTCCGGCGCTGGTATGGCGTTTCTCCGCGCGCCTTTCGAAAGCGCGCGCGGGAAGCGCCCAGCCAGGCCGTTACATCCTCTCCCGTATGGTGGCGGGCCGTGAACGACCCCGTCCACCGTGAACTGCAGCGCCGCCGCTAGAGCGGCGTGCGTTCTGCCGAACACAAATCGCCGCTCTCATCCCTTGTTTACGCATCGGATGGCCCGAAAACCGTGAGTACACTTTTCGGTCCGATGCTCTGGGGTGGAGCCTTCCGACAGGCGACGCGCCCTCTTCTTTGATGAAATTTCTGGCCGGCTTTGCCTCAAACGGCAAGCCGGCCGGGGCGCCGCGTCAGCGCCTTACCGGGTTTTGTGGAACACGCCTGGAACCAGCTGGGCAAAGCCGAGGCTGGTGCCGATCATCGATTCGGAATGGCCCAGAATGAGATAACCGCCGGGACGGAGGTGCGAGGCCAGGCGCATCACCACCTGTTCCTGGGTGTCGCGCTCGAAATAGATCAGCACATTGCGCAGGAAAATCACGTCCACGTCCCGGTCGATGGGATAGGTCGGCTCCATAAGATTGAGGTGGGCGAACCGGACATGGCGGCGCAGCTCGGGCGCGATGCGCACCTCGCGCGAAGCAGTCGGCAGCTTGGCGTGCAAGATATAGCGGTGCTGCAGTTCCACCGGCACCGGCTCGATCATCTCCTGCGGATATATGGCGCGCTGGGCGGCGCGAAGCACGGTTGAGGAGATGTCCGTGCCCAGGATGGCGAACTGGAACTGCTGGGGGTGGCCCGCCATGTCGTGGAGAACCATGGCGATGGTGTAGGCTTCCGCTCCGGTCGAGCTGGCGGCGCTCCAGATCTTCAATTTCGGATGGGCAGCGCCCCGACGCTCGGCGAGCAGCGCCGGGACAAGCCGCTGGCGCAAGATGTCGAAGTGCTGCCGCTCGCGAAAGAAATCGGTCTTGTTGGTGGTCACCGCATCCGTAAGGTGCTGAAGCTCGTCTTTCAGCCCATCGCCGTCGAACAGATAGCGGCAATATTCGTCGAAGGTGTTTAGCTGCAGCTGGCGCAGCCGCTTGCGCAGGCGGCCTTCAATCATCAGCTTCTTGCCGGGGGGCAGCTTGATGCCGGTATGCTGGATCACCACCGCGGCCATGCGCGCGAAATCGGCATTCGATAATTGTTCGGCCGGACCCCCGGGCGGGTGGAAATGCGAGTGGTTCACCGCTGTGGTCACAGAACAGATCCTGGCTGGAGCTTCGGAGATCAGGCCGCGTCAACGGCATCGAGCGGCCCGTCAAGGCCGCCGGGGCGCCCGAACAGGTTGGCGATCGACAATACGGTGACGAAGCGCCCGTCGCGGCGGCCGATGCCCTCGATGGCGTCGGAGGGCCAGCGCCCGCCCATTTGCGGGGGTGCATCGAGGGTCGAGGCGTCGAGCGTGGTGACTTCGAACACCCGATCGGCCTTGAGGCCCAGTGTGGTGGTCGTTCCCTCAAGCGCGACATCGAGGACGATGATCCGCGTGCTGTCGGTGTCGGCCTGGGTGCCGAAGCCGAGCTTGAGGCGAAGATCCACCACGGGGACGCCCTGGCCGCGCACATCGACCATGCCGAGCAGATCGTCGGGGGCGTGGGGAAGCCGCGCGATGGGACCAACTTCGAGAATTTCGCGCACGCTCTCCACCGGCAATGCGAGAAGCTCATCGCCTATTCCGAGGGTGACATATTGGGTAACATCGCTCATCGAGCAGCTCCTGTCGGAAGGTTCGGGGTGGGCGGCCCGCCTTTGCCCTCAGGCATGGGGAAAGGCGGGCAGGTCGCGTGCGCGTCTCAGGCGCGACCCTGGCGACGGAACTGCGTGTCGAGAGCGTCTTGGCCCTCGTCGAGGGCGAACTCGAAGCCGCCAGCCGGTTTTGCCGCGCGGCGCGCGAGCAGTTCGGGGGCTGCCGCCGCCACGGCTTTGATCATGGCGGGCACGGTTCTGGGCTGGGGTGCCTTGGCGGCGCTGGCTGCCGGCCGGGGGGCTGCCGACGCGTGGCCGCTCTGTTCGACCCGGAAATAGCTGATTGTCGACTGGAGGTGTTCGGCCTGGGATGCGAGCTCCTCGGAGGTCGATGACATCTGCTCGGCGGCCGAGGCGGTCTGCTGGGTGACGGTGTCGAGCTGCTGAATGGCGGAGTTGATCTGGCCGGCGCCGGCATTCTGTTCGTTGGAGGCGGCCGAGATTTCCGAAACCAGCTCGGCGGTTTTCTGGATATCGGGCACCAATTGCTCGAGCATCTGGCCGGCCCCCTGAGCCGATCTGACCGTTTCACCCGAAAGGGCCGAGATTTCGAGGGCCGCGCTCTGGCTCCGTTCGGCCAGCTTGCGGACCTCCGATGCCACGACGGCGAAGCCACGGCCATGTTCGCCGGCGCGGGCCGCCTCGACCGCCGCGTTCAGGGCGAGCAGGTCGGTTTGCCGCGCGATTTCCTGCACCACCAGGATCTTTTCGGCGATGGTCTCCATCGCGCTGACCGCCTTGGATACGGCGGCGCCGCTTTCGGACGCATCCCGGGCTGCCTTGCGGGCGATCTGCTCGGTCTGGATCGCGTTCTCGGCATTCTGCTTGATGTTGGCGGCCATCTCCTCGACCGATGCCGAAGCCTGCTCGGTCGAGGAAGACTGTTCCGTCGCCCCGTGCGAGAGCTGTTCGGCGGTGGCGGAGAGTTCCTGGCTGCCGCCGGCGACGTTGCGAATAGCCGAGCCAACCTCGGTAACCACCTGCCGAAGCTTGACCGTCATCGCATTGAGCGCGTCGATGAGATCCTTGATCTCGTCATTCGACTTGGCCGTCGCGGTGGCTTCAAGATCGCCGGCCGCCACGGCATTGGCGAGGTTCACGGCGCTGGCCAAGGCCTTCGAGATCGACATGATGACCCAGAATGCCGCGAAGAAGGCGATCAGGATGGAGCCGACCAGCATGGAGATCAGCATGGCGCGGTTGGATTCGAAGTCGCTATGCGCCTGGGTCACCGCGGCCCGCTGCACCTCGACGTTGCGCTCCACCATGCGGCCCATGCGCACTTTGGCGTCGACCCGCAGAGGGACCAGCTGGTCCTGCACCAGTCTGGCGGCGTTGGCTGCCGCTCCCTGCTCGAGCGCCGCGCCGGAAATGCGCTTGAGGCTTTCATCGCGGACCTGATGGGCGATCTGCATATAGGAATCCATGCTGCGCAGGATTTCCGTCAACTCGCTGACGTTTGCCGCCAGCAATCCCGGCATCAGGTCCTCGGCGGTCGCGTGGAACGCGCTATAGATGGCGTCCATGGCGGAGAATTCCTGCTCGACCTTGGCCGCATCCTCGGCGATGAGCAGGCCCCGCGAGTGATAGCCCATGGATTCGAGCTGGGTTTGCATTTCCAGGAACGACATGCCGATGACGACACGGCGGTTCACGATGTCCTCGAACGATTGGTTTGTCGCACTCATTCCCTGAAGCGCAAGGACCATGCTGACGCCCGAAAGGGCCAGCACGACTGCAAATATCGCAGCAAGCTTCGTCTTGATGGTAAGTCTCATTGAATTGCCCTCTCCTCCCCGCGAGCGCGACTGGTCACTGCGGTGTTGTGCTCGAATATCCGACTGTTGTCGGGATGATGATGAAGTCGTCGCCGCGCTTGCCGGGCCCGCTTGCTTTCGGGCTGCCATCGCATCCCGATTTGGGGCGCCCCCTCGATGGCTTTTGCAGCGATTTCGCTGACCTCATCGTATTTCCTGTCACCTCGTTGTGGCTGCGCCACGAATTGGTCGCAGTTCGTCTGTCTTTTTACGTGCGGAGACTTCCGTTTATTGGGACTGAAGAAATTGACCGCACGAGCGTGCTGCTCTCCGTTCTTCGAGCGGAGCGCATTGGTTTCTTGATTTATTTTTTTATTTAAAAAATATGCGGCGGCGGGAACTTCTTCGTCGCCCCATGAGATAGGGATAATCCCTAACGGATTGTTTCAGAGACTGGGCCGGATCGCGGGTCGTGTCTTGGTCCGTAGTGTTATTTGTCCCTAGCGATATGGTTCGCGAAGCGGCCATGGGACGAGCGCCGATCGACAGGCGTGCCGTCTCGGTTCCGGCGCAGGTTGCGGGGTGGAAATGCCCCCTAAACCGACCAGGTCAGCAGCAGCATCGGCACGGCGATGGCCACGAC
>JAHCJW010000066.1 GCA_026126125.1 Devosia sp. | reverse complement strand
TCTAGACCAGCCAGTCGGCGAGGTTGATCTCTTTCTCGCCCGGCACCGTCTTGCGGGCAAATTCCGCTTCGCGCCCCCAGGGCAGGGTGGCATCGATGCAGAGCCGACCCCAGTGATCCTTGTGCGGATCGCGGTAGAAGCCGGGAATGTCGTTGAGGATCATGGCCCTCGTATCGGCGCGGCCGCGGGTCAGATAAGCCCACATCACATCATCGAGATTGTAGATGTCGACATCCTCGTCGACCACGATGACCACCTTGTTATAGTCGAGATAGGAGCCGAGGGCGGCCAGGATCGCGTGCTTGCCATGGCCTTCATAGGCCTTCTTGATCTTGATGATCGAGATCATGACATTGGGGCGGCAGCACACATCGATGACGCCGGGAACCTGGCTGGCGGCGTGACGATAGACCCGCGCCGCCGTCACCGCTTCGAGCGGCCGCAGATCCTCGGGCGAACCGCAGAGCAGGCCATGCAGCACCGCATCGCGGCGGTAGTTGACATGGGTGACTTCGAACACGTGATTGTCGCCCACCTCGACATAATTGCCCATGAACTCGCCGAACGGACCTTCGGGGCGTTTGACATTGGGCAGGAAGCGGCCTTCCACCACGATATCGACCGCAGCGGGCACTTCGAGATCGATGGTCTTGCACCGGCGCATCGGCAGCTTGCGGCCGGCAATCAGCGCCGCCATGGTCAGCTCCGAGGCGTCATAGGGCAGGGAGGCACAGGCGGACAGAAAGATTTCCGGCCCGCAGCTGAGCAGCAACGCCGCTTCGAGCGCCTCGCCCCGGCTCTCGGCCTTGGCCTGGTAGCGCGCCAGATCATGGGTCGAACCGAGCCTGACGCGCAATTCGCTGTCGCTGACCTGCATGGAGCGGTGGAACGACAGGTTCGGCACGCCGCTATCGGGCTCGCGCGCCATATAGATCGCCGAGGTGAAATAGGGCCCGGCATCGCGCGCATGATAGGTGATGGCCGGCAGGTCCGAGAGGCTACCCGAGACGAATTCCGCTTCGATCTCGGCAGAGGCGGGCTCCAGTACATCCTCGTCCCGGCTTGCAAGGCACCGATCGGTCAGTTCGATCCAGCGTTCGCAAAAGCTCTTGTCGCCTGCCCCGATCAGCCGCTTGAGCCGGTCGTGGCTGCCATAGAGATTGGAGATGACCGGCAGTTCCGAGCCGCCCACATTGCGGAACAGCACGGCCTGTTCGCCGGCGGTCTGCACCGCCTTGGTGATGGCCGCCAGTTGATGTTGCGGATCGACCGGGCGGTCGACGACGGCCAGTTCACCACGGGCGGCCAGATCGGCGATGAAGGATTTCATTGGAGAGCTTCCTGTTGTTTATGATCGCCAGCGCCCCTTTGCGGCGCCTCGGAATTACTGATAGGTCTAAACTATTTCAGGCGTCGGGCACGACTGCACGTGACGGAGTGATGCAATGAGCAAGTCAAGTCCCAGGCGCCTGATCGTGGGCCTGTCCGGCGCCTCCGGCGTCATCTATGGCGTGCGCCTGCTCGAGGTTCTCAAAGAGAGCGGGGTCGAAACCCATCTGGTGATGTCGCGCTCGGCCGAGATCACTCTGGCCCATGAAACCCGCCGCAAGATTGCCGATGTGCGCGCGCTCGCCCACACCACTTACGCCGCGACCGATATTGGCGCGGCCATATCCAGCGGCTCGTTCCGCACCATGGGCATGATCGTCGCGCCCTGCTCGGTGCGGTCCATGTCCGAGATCGCCAGCGGCGTCACGTCGAGTCTTTTGACGCGAGCCGCCGATGTCGTGCTCAAGGAACGGCGCCGCCTGGTGCTGCTCGTGCGGGAAAGCCCGCTCCATCTGGGGCATCTGCGCACCATGACGCAATTGGCGGAAATGGGCGCGGTGATCGCGCCGCCCGTGCCGGCCTTTTACGCCATGCCCGACTCGCTCGAGGCCATGATCGACCATACGGTGGGGCGCGCGCTCGACATGTTCGACATCGATCTGGGCCTGGTGCGGCGCTGGAAAGACGACTAGCACGGCCGCTCCATCCCTGCCGCCCGCGTCCTGACCAGCTCGAACGCGGCTGCAAGGTCTTCGGACCTTGCTTTTTCCTGCACGAGCCAGGCCAATTGCAACGGCCCGCCCCTGGACGTCGTGTCACGATTGTCGGCCAGCCAGTCGGCAATGCGCGCCAGTTGAATGCGCTCGGCGTCTAGCTCCAGCGCCTTGACCCGGTTTCGCATCTTCTCCCTCACGTCATCGGGAACCCCCGCCTGGGAGGGCTTGAGCCATATGCGCAGCGCCCTGAGCGGCTGGATCGCCTCATCGCGCCATTCCGCCATGTTGCGGGAGAGCCGGAGGTATTCCGTTTCCGCGAGCGGCGCAGCCAGCGCGATCTCGGCATAAAGCCCGGCCAGCAGCAGCAGCACGTCGACGCCGCCCTCGTTCTGGAGGCGCAGGCAGGCTGGAGAAACCCCCTCCTCGTCATAAAGCCGAATGGCAAAGCGCCAGAGCGGACCGTCGAGATCGAGGCGGGTCATGATTTGGGCGGGCCCGATGATCGCTTGCGTCCCTGACTGGGCTCGTCCGCTGCCTCGGGATTGGCCAGCTTGCCCTGGGCGCGGACCATTTGCCGGGCCGATTTCGGTGCGAAGCCGAAATGCGCCTTGAAGGCGGAGGTGAAGCTGGCCTGGTGTTCGTAGCCGGCGGCATGGGCCACCACCGAGATCGGCTGCTTCTGCTCAATCAGCATTTCCATGGCCCGCATCATGCGGTAGCGATTGCGGAAGCTGAAAATGGTCATGCCATAGAGGAGCTTGAAGCCGCTTTTCAGCTTGGTCGAATTGGTCCCCAACATGCGCGCCAGCTCCGCGATGGTGAGGTTGCCGCGCACATCGCTGGTCAGGATCTCCCGCGCCTGGGAGAACATCTGCAATTCCTTTTCGCTGAACATCAGCGGCGCGATCTGCGCCCCGTTGTCGAGCGCGGTGGTGGAGAGCGCCAGCAGCTCGAAGATCTTGGCGATGGCCAGCATCAAATCCCGGCGCTCGAGAAATTGCAGGTCGAACAATTCGCGCAGCACCCGCACAAAGCCCAGGTCGATCTTTTCTTCGAGGATGACGATGGAGCCCGGTTCGGGCCGCAGCAGCCGCGCGGCGCTGGAGGTTTCCTTTTCGCCAAAGCCGTAGCTGTCCACCAGAAGCTGGGGCCGGACATAAAGGCTGATCATGCGGAAAGCGCCGGGCAGGCACTGCACGTCATAACTGGCGCCCGGGGCCTGATGGCAGGCCATCATTGTTGTCGCGGTCAGGGCGGTTTCGGCATCGCTGTCATGGGGCAGGGCCAGTTCCACCGGCCCCTTGAGCACGAAATGGAACTCGACCATGTTCTCGGCCGGCACCCGCTCGAAACGCGGCTCGTTATATTGGCATTCGGTGATAACGGCGAAGACTTCATCGCTGATGGAAATGAAGCGCCAGCACCCGTCTCCTTCTTTGGCCGGCAGGTCCACACGCACATGCCGGGTGTTCCAGCGCTGATCGATGATGGCGGGGAAGGAGTCCTCCGCTTTGGCAAGGCGCTCGAAAACCGCGTGCATGGTCTTATCCGGGCCGCCCAATACGGCCCGGAACAAGCCTTTGCGTTCGAGATCGCTGCCGCTCATCGTTGAAATTGCCCCTTCCGGCCTGTCCTGCTGTTCGCCGGCCAATATAGGCCAGGGACCAGGGGCAGGCCAGTCGGCAGCAACCGAAGCGGCGTGGATAGAGGTGAGAGCAGTCATGCGGGCCGGGTCAATACAAAGCGGCGATCGCCAGGGAGAGCATGCCCGTCACGTGGTTTTTTGCGGGGCGCGGACGACGATGGCCTTCTTGCGCATGAAGCGCATGAAGCCACCATAGCCATACCGGCTACCGCCCAGGCCCGAGCTGCGGAAGGCATTCTTTTCGGCGCGCGCGCCGACCCCGCCCATCGTGTCGAAATCGTTGATCCACATGCCTCCGGCATGTATCTGCCGGCCAACGGCAATGGCCTCGTCTTCATCGCCGATCACCGCCGCGGAGAGGCCGAATTCGGAATCGTTGGCCAGCGCGACGGCCTCGTCCCTCTCCTTATAGGCCATGATGGGCACGATGGGGCCAAAGGTCTCGTCGCGCATGATGGCCATGTCATGGGTTACATCGACCAACACGGTCGGCTCGCACCAAACCCCGCCATTGCGCTCGACCAAGGCGCCGCCGGTCAGGATGCGGGCACCCTTGGCCACGGCGTCATCGAGCTGGGCCTTAAGGATGGCGGCCTGCTTGTGGAAGATGACCGGCCCGAGTTCCCCCACCTTGATGTCGCCATCGTTGAACTTGAGCGCTTGCATGCGCTGGACGATATGCTCGGCGACGCTGGGCAGGATGGATTGATGCACATAGACGCGTTCGATGGCGCAGCAGAGCTGGCCGCTATTTTCCGTCGCGCCGCGCACGATGATCTCGGCGGCGGTGTCGGGATCGGCGCTGTCGAGCACCACAACCGGGTCGCTGCCGCCCAGTTCGAGGAACACCGTCTTGAACTGCGCGGCGGCGCGCTGCTGCACAAGGCGCCCCGTCGGCACCGAACCGGTAAAGACCAGCGTATCGGTCAAATCGATCAGCCAGCCGCCGGTTTCCGCGCCGCCCTCGAAGATCTCGAGCACGTCGCGCAGCGCCTCGACTTCGGCGATGGCCGCCCGGAAGGGCGCGATGAAGCGGGGCGTGACCTCGCTGGGCTTGATCGCCACCGCCGATCCGGCCAGGAGCGCTGGAATGGCGTCGATCAGCGCCAGGATCAGCGGGTAGTTCCAGGGCGAGATGATGCCGACCAATTCATAGGGCACATATTGCTGCACGAAGCGCAGGCTGGGATCGGAGGACTGGCCGGTGGCTTCCGCCAGGGCGTCGGCGGCGGTGGCGCAACGCATCTGGGTGATGCCCTTGAAGCCTTCGATTTCGGCCACCGACATCTCATAGCGGCCCGTATCGATGCAGAGCGCCTCGAGAATGGCTTCCCGATGCCGGTCGACGGCCGCGCATAGCGCGAGCATGGCGGCGGCGCGGCCCTCGATGCCCAATCCTTCCCAGCGCCGCTGGCCGGCCCGCAAATCCTTCGTGCGGCTGGCGAGGGCGTCGCGCGAGAGCGGGGTCACGCTATAATCGACCTTGCCGGTGCGAGGATTGCGGACGTCGATCGTCTGGGTCATTGAGGGCTCCTGTGCCGTGACAAGACGCCCCTTCCCAGGCGGGAAGGACGTCGCAGCGATAGATGGGCCAGCTTCCGTCTCGCCGGAAGGGGGCATGCCTCGAGACGGCCAATATCGCAAAACAAAGGTCTGTCCGGCCAAATTGCCGGCGGCGCAGAGGTGCCGCGCCGCCCCTTTGGTCATGCCCGGCGAAGGCGCGGATCGGGGATCGGAATGGCCTCGATCAGGGTCTTGGTGAAGGCATGCTGGGGATTGCGCCAGACTTCCTGGGCGGGCCCGGTCTCCACGATCTGGCCCAGATACATCAACGCCACCCGATCGGCGAAATTTTCCACCAGCGTCAGGTCGTGGGTGATGAACAGGTAGCTCACGCCCAGATCGCGCTGCAATTGATAGAGCAAGTTGACGATCTGCGCCTGTACCGACACATCGAGTGCCGAGACCGGCTCGTCGCAGATGATCAGCTTGGGATTGAGCGCCAGGGCCCGGGCGATGCCGATGCGCTGGCGCTGCCCGCCGGAAAATTCATGCGGAAAGCGGCTGGCCCAATCGGGCCGCAGCCCCACGCGCTCCATCAGCTCGAGCACGCGCTTGCGCCTTTCCTGCGGCGTTCCCACCCCATGCACATCGAGCGGCTCGCGAATGAGATGTTCGACGCGGCGCCGGGGATTGAGCGAGGAATAGGGGTCCTGGAAGACGCATTGCATATCGGCGCGATACGGGCGCATGGCCCGCCGCGACAGGCCGCTGAGCCGGGTGCCGTTGAGCGTGACCTCCCCCGAATCGGCTTTCTGCAATCCCAGGATGCAGCGGGCCAGCGTGGTCTTGCCACAGCCCGACTCCCCCACCAGGGCAAGGGTTTCGCCCCGCGCGATCTCGAAGGAGACACCGCGCACGGCCTGAACCCGGCCCCGGCTGGAGACATAGCTCGAATGCAGGTCCTTGACCGACAGTAAGGGGGTCACGACAACGCCTCCAGGGTAGAAATGGGATGATGGCACTGTACGCGGGTCGCCCCTTCTGTATGGGAAGGCGGATCGATGCTGCGGCACACCGCGCTGGCATGGGTGCAGCGCGGCTCGAACCGGCAACCGGGAAAGAGCTGACGGATCGAGGGCACCATGCCCGGTATTTCCACGAGCGGCAGCTGGCCTTCCCGCCTTCCGCCCGGCCGGGGCGTGGCTCGCAACAGGCCCTGGGTATAGGGATGGCGCGGGGCCGAGAACAGGGTGATCGTATCGGCCTCTTCCACCGCCCGTCCGGCATACATCACTGCGACCCGGTCGGCTGTCTGCGCCACAAGCCCCAGATTGTGAGTGATGAGCAGGATGGCGATGCCCAGATCCTTCTGCAATTGCTTGAGCAGCCGCATGATCTGGGCCTGCACCGTCACGTCCAGCGCCGTGGTCGGCTCGTCGGCGATCAGCAGTTCCGGACGGCACGCAAGGGCCATGGCGATCACCACGCGCTGGCGCTGCCCGCCCGAGAGGCGATGGGGATATTCGTGCGCAAGCCGCGCAGGATCGGGCAGGCCCACCTGCGCCAGCAGTTCGACCACCCGCTCCATGGCGGCGGCGCGCGAAATATCCTCATGTTCGAGAATGACCTCGGCCACCTGGTCCCCGATGCGTATCACCGGGTTGAGTGCCGACATCGGCTCCTGGAAGACCATGCCGATGCGCCGTCCACGCACCTTGCGCATGGCCGCATTGTCGCCGGTAGGCAGGATCGTGCCGGCAAAGCGCAATTGCCCGCCGATCTGTTGCAGCGCCTCGGGCAGCAGCCCCATCACCGAAAGCGAGGTGATGGATTTCCCGCACCCCGACTCCCCCACCACGGCCAATGTCTCGCCGGGCCAGATGCGCAGGCTCAACCCGCGCAGCACTTCCAGTTCGGTGCGGCCGCGCACCGCCACCCGCAGGTCCTCGATCTCGAGCAGGGGCGCGCCCCGCTCCGTTGCCGTTGCTGGCATCATCTCAGGCCTCCCGCTTCTTGAGCCAGGGATTGAGGGCGTCGTTGAGCCCTTCTCCGACGAGGTTCAGCGCAAGTGCGGTGATCAAAAGCGCCCCGCCGGGGATGGCGATGATGTACCAGGCGTCGCGCAGTTGATCGCGGCCCATGCCGATCATCGTGCCCCAGGTGATGACATTGGGGTCGCCGAAACCGAGGAAGGACAGGGCCGACTCCATCAGGATGGCCGTGGCCACCAGGATCGTGGACATTACCGAAATCACCGAAAGGGCATTGGGCAGGATCTGCGCGAAGATGATGCGCATGTCGCTCATGCCCATCACCACGCAGCTCAGCACGAAGGCGCGCTCGCGCAAGACGAGGAATTCCCCGCGCACCAGCCGGGCCACGGTTGGCCAGGACACCGCCCCCAGTGCCACGATGATGGTTTCGATGGAGGGACCCAGGACCGCGATGAGCACGATGGCGAGCATGAATTGCGGAATGGTCTGGAACAGTTCGGTGATGCGCATCAACACCGTGTCGACCACACCGCCATAATAGCCGGCAAGCGCCCCGACAATGGCCCCGACCACCACCGCCACAGCCGCCGAGACGAAGCCGACCAGCAGCGAAACACGCGCGCCGTGGAAAATCCCGGCCGCAATGTCGCGGCCCAGACTATCGGTGCCCAGCCACATGCCTTCATAGGCGCCGGGCCAACTCAGCGGCGGCCCCACCATGTCATAGGGGTCGTGCGGAAACACCCAGCTGGCGCTGATCGCCATGCCGAAGATGATCACCAGCAGCACGACGCCGATACACAGCGTCCAATTGCGCAACAGGGGCGCGATAGAGCTTGCAATCTTGTTCATCACCGCAACTCCACCGTGGGATTAATGACGCAATAGAGCAGGTCCACCACCAGGTTCGCGATGACCACGAAGATGGAGCTGATGACGAGAATGCTGAGCAACAGGTTGAGGTCGCGCTGGAACAGCGCATCGAACATCAGTCTGCCGACGCCGGGCCAGGAAAACACGGTTTCCGTCAGCACCGCGCCGCCCAGGATCGTGCCGACATTGGTGCCCACCACCGTCACCAGCGGCAGCACCGCGTTTTGCAGCGCATGGCGATAGGCAATGCGGTTTTCCGAAATGCCCTTGGCGCGCGCCACCCTGATATATTCGAGATTGAGCACTTCGAGCATGCCGGTGCGCACCAGACGCGTATAGATGGCAAAATAGAAGAAGGCCTGGACCAGTGCCGGCAGCACCAGGTGATGGGCAATATCGAGCACGGCGGCAAAGCCAGTATGGCCGGCCACGATATTGATCATGCCCCCGGTCGGTGCCCAGCCCAGCTGGACCGAGAAGATCAGGATCATCATCAGGCCGATCCAGAACGGCGGGGTGGCGTAAAACAATAGCGCGAAGATCGAGATCAGCCGGTCGGGCAGGCGGTTGACGTGCCGGGCCGCGGTGATGCCGAAGAACAGCCCGCCCACCAACGCGATCAGGATGCTGGAGACCATCAGCAAGAGCGTCGCCGGCATGCGGCTGAAGATCAGCGAAGCGACATCGGTGCCGTAGCGGAACGAATAGCCCAGATCGAAGCGCAGGATGCGCATCAGGAAGGCGCCGAGCTGCTCGTAGATGGGGCGGTCGAGCCCCATCTGGGCGCGAAGGCTCGCCAGATATTCAGCGTCGGCTGTGCCCGATTCCCCGGCCAGGGCCTGGGCCGCGTCGCCGGGCGCCAGTTGCAGCAGGAGAAAGGCGACTATGGCGATGCCGAGGACTGTAAAGACGGCATGGACCAGCCGGGTGATCAAGAATTTCCAGGGAAAGGGGCGGCGGAGGGACGTCAAATTGGCTCCGAACTCCCGGCGATGGTCCGGCAGGCCACATGGGCGCGCCAAACTTCATCGATCCAGGTTAAGATGTCATATACGGGGAGCGCCAGCGCTTGGGACAAAGCGGCCCGATAGGGGGGCAGATTGGTGCATTCGAGGACGATGGCGCCGATAGTGGGGGTCCGCTCCAGCAATCGCCTGCCGGCTTCTACCACATCGGCGGTGGCCCTGTCGTGGTCGAGCGGCAGATCCTTGCGATTGGCGCTGAGCACCCGGTAAAGCTCGGTTCCGGCCTCAAGGCCGATCACCGGCATGTCTTCGGGCGCCCCGGCCGCTTGCAGCCGGGCGCGGTCGATGGAGGCTGCATCCATGGCCATGATGCCGATCTCGCCCCATTCCTCCTTGCGGCGGGCGATCTGGAAGAGGCTTGAGGCGGCGACGGGTACCGGGCACCCCGCCTGCAGGCGATCCTGATATTTGACGAGCAGGCCACAGGAGGTCGAGATCAGCTGGGCGCCCCGCGCCACGAGACGATCACGCGCTGCCAGGAACTCGACCAGCAGATCGGGATCGTCCGCGTTCCCCTTGACCACTCGTTCGAGCGTTGCCGCGCCCACGACTTCGTAAAGTGGGGGCACGGCAAAACTCGCTGCATTGCCGATGTCGCCCGGAGGCCGGGCGAACTCGGTTTGCAACATGATCACCCCGACGCATGGCGCCGGGGTGAACGCGGATGACGGACTCGTCACTTAGCGATGCTCAGGGTCGCATAGTTGCTGCGAATGCCTTCCGGCCCGGTGATGAAGTCACGCACATTGGCGCTGGCCACGGTGACATAGATGGGGCGCGCCAAGGGCAGCATCGGCAGGTCGGTCATGGCGATCTTCTGGAACTCGGCGAGCAAAGCCTTGCGGGCTTCGGCATTGGGTTCCACCGCGGCCTTGTTCAGCACGGCATCCATTTCCGGGTTGGAATAGCCCGAGGCATTGACGAAGGGCGTGCCCTGCTTGATCGCCGTAGACAGGAAGAAGCGCTGCGAGCCGATGGTGGGATCGGAGCCGACCGAGGAGGGGAACATGCTCAGGTCGAAGTCGTAATTGGCATAGACCTGGTTGATGAAGGTGGGCACGTCCGCCGATTGCAGGTCGAGATCGACCCCGACCTTGCGGAACTGCTGGCGCAGGAACTGGGCCGCCCGGTCATAGGTGTCGCCCGTTGCCGGCCAGATCAGGCGCAGCTTGAAGCGGAAACCATCGGCCTGCTTGGGCAGACCTGCTGCTTCAAGCAATTGCTCGGACCTGGCCGGATCGAACGGATAGCTGGGCACGTCGGCGGAGTAGAAGTTGGGCAGCGATTGCGGGATCGGCCCGGTCAGGAGCTCTGCCAGCTTGTACCAGACGATATCGAGCATCTTGTCCTTGTCGATGGCATGCATCAGGGCCTGCCGCACTTCGCGCTTGGCCAGATAGGGATTGCGCATGTTGCATTCGAGAACGTCGAGGCTGTTGTTCATTTCCGTGCCGCGCGTTTCCACCTGGAAAGCGGGGTTGGACTCAAAGCGCTTGACCTCGTTGAGCGGGATCAGCCCGTCGCCGCCCAGATTGATCTCGTCGGCTTCGAAGGCGGCAACGCGGGCGCTGGAATCGGCATAGTTGCGCACCACCAGCCGATCGATCAGCGGATGGCCCGCTTCCCAATAATCGGGATTGCGCTCGAGAATGATATGGCTGCCACGCGACCATTCGACGAATTTGAACGGGCCGGTGCCGATCGGGGCATTGTTGGCCGGATTGTTCAGCACGTCCGTGCCTTCATAGATATGTTTGGGCAGGATCGGCGATTCCGCCCCGGCGAGGGCCGACATCAGCGCCGGTGCCGGCGTCTTGAGATGCAGGATAACCGTATGCTCGTCAGGCGTTTCGGCGCTTTCCACGCCTGAAAACACGCCACGGCCGCGCGGATGGTGCTGCTTGAGGATCTCCATGATCGAATAGGCGACGTCTGCCGAGGTGAAGGGCTGGCCGTCATGCCACTTCACGCCCTCCCGCAGATGGAAGGTGATGGTCAGGCCGTCGGCGGAAACCTCCCAGGCGGTGGCCAGCTCCGGATGGGGCTGCAGCTCGAAATCGTAGCGCAAGAGCCCTTCGGTCATCTTGCTGGAAATCACCGCCACCGGCGAAGCGCTGTTGAAGGCGCTGATCATGGCGTTGGGTTCGGGGCTGATGGTCATTACCAGCGTGCCGCCGGCCGCTTCCTGAGCGAAGCTGATGCCGGGCAGGACGGCGCCGGCCAGCAGGCTTGCCGATCCGGCAAGCAGCAAGGCGCGGCGGGAAATCATCATCGGGGTGTCAGTATTTGTGGGCATGCCAAGCTTCTCCATTCTGGCGTGGCGCACTTGTCCGGCACGCCCCTCCAAGGTCATGCGGACAATCGGCGGGAGCATGCGATGGCTCCGATCCGACCGCCATATCTGCATTGTCTCTTATGGTTTTCGTTTTGTAGATTTTAGTTTTTAGCAGTGGCTCCTGGCCGTAAACCGATCGTGCCGCCATTGCGCCGCGGGCTGGACCCCTTCATTAAATCGGCCAAGCGGAGGACTCGCATGACACAGTTTACAGGCGCAAGCCTCTTGGCCGATCTGTTGGTGCGCTGGGATTGCGGGCCCATTTTTCACGTTCCGGGCGAAGGCATGCTGGAACTGCTTGCCGCGCTCGCCGATCACTCCGGTGAGCCTCGGCTGATTTCATGTCGGCAGGAGGGCGGCATGGCCTATATGGCCCAGGCCTCAGGCCATGTCCGGGGCAAACCCGGCATCTGCATTGCCGGTCGTGCGCCCGGCGCGCTCAACGCGGCTCTGGCGCTCCATACGGCCTGGACCGATGCGGCGCCCATGATCCTGATTGTCGGCCAGGCCCATGGCAAGCAGGCGGGCCGCGAAGCCTTCCTCGACAATGCAGACTTCCGACAAACCTTCGACGCCATGGCTCGCTGGGTCGGGCTTTGCACCAGCGCCGATCGGTTGCCCGAAATGCTGTCGCGCGCCTGGGCCGCGGCGCTGACCGGCCAGCGTGGCCCGGTCGTCCTGGTGGTCAACGAGGATGTCTGGCACGAGCCCGCTTCGGCCTCCGGGTTGATGCCGCCTTCCATTCCTGCCCCTTGCCTGACCTCTGCCGATGCCGAGGCCCTGGTTCCCCTGTTGCGCGCCGCCCGCCAGCCGCTATTGATCGCGGGGGGCACAGGCTGGAGCCCGGCCGGCAGCGCGGCCCTTGCGGACATGTCCGGCCGGCTTGGCCTGCCTGTCATGACCTCCTATCGCCGCCGCGACCTGATGCCCTCATCGAGCCCGGTCTTTGCCGGCGAATTGGGGATTGGTGCCGATCCTGTACTCCTGCGCGCTGTCGAAGAGGCGGACCTGGTGATCGTCGCCGGCATGCGCCTGGGTGAAATCAACACTTTCGGCGCCACTGCCTTTGAGGGCTTCAAATTGCTGGCGGCCCCCCAGCCGCTTCAGACATTGGTCCATATTCACCCCGATATGCGCGAACTGAACCGCGTCTATCAGGCGCATATGGCTATCTGCGCCCAAGGCGAGAGTCTGGTCCCGGCGCTGGGCGCAGCCCTGGCAGGGATCGAGCTTCCCGATTGGTCTGCCTGGCGCAATCGCCTGCGTTCCGCGCGCGAGGCCTTCACCACCGGCAAGACCTGCCCGGGGCCGCTCGACATGCGCGAGATCTGCACCATCCTGCGCCGCCAATTGCCCGCCGACGCCATGCTCACAGTGGGGGCGGGGGCCTATGCACATTGGCCGCAGCGCTATTTTGCCCATGAGCAGCCCGGCACCCAGCTCGGCCCCAAGAGCGGGGCCATGGGCTACGCTCTGTCCGCCGCCATCGGCGTGCAGGCTGCCTGTCCCGGCCGGCGCGTCGTCGCCATGGCGGGGGATGGCTGCTTCATGATGCATGGCGAGGAATTGGCGACGGCCGTGCTTCATGGCCTCCCCATCACCATGATCATCGTCAACAATAGCCGTTATGGCGCCATCGGCGCCGCCCAGATGCGCCAGTTCGGAAAGGTGACGGGCGTCGACCTGGCCCCCATCGATTTCGTCGCCTATGCCCAGGCCCTCGGGGCCGCCGGCATCCGGGTGGAACGGACGGAAGCCTTCGCGCCCGCCCTTGACGTCGCCGCCGGGGCCGCCGGTCCCGTCGTCATCGAATTGATAACCGGACCCGAAGCGCTGCGCCCCTGAGCGAGCGGCCCGCTTCGCCGGACAACCCAATAGGCAAAGACCATGAAGACATCCTCTCCCCGGACCATCCTTGTCGTGGGCGGCGGCATAGCCGGCCTGGTGGCCGCGCGGCGTCTGGCCCAGGCCGGACACAGCGTGCGCGTCCTCGAAGCCGGTCCCGTGCCGGGAGGGCGTGTCGGCCAGCGCGAACTGCGCGGCATGCGGTTCAATACCGGAGCGCGCCTGCTCTACCCCTTCAGCAAGCCCTTCAATGCCCTGCTCGACGAACTCGGCCTGCGTCGGAACATGATGGCCATCAAGGGCATGGCGGCGCGGTGCTATGGCCCCGACGACGACTGGCTGGTCGAATTGATGCCGGGCCTCAAGACTTTGCTCGCCCCCAATCTGGGGCTGGGCGACAAGCTTGGCTTTATTGCCTATGGCGCAAAACTTCTGGCCCAGCGCGTACGCACCGACCCGGACGATGCCACCACCGCCATGGCGGCCGATGCCGTGACCCTGGCCGATTATGTGCGCCGGAATCTGGGCCAGCGCGCGCTCGACCAGATGGTCAAACCGGTCTTCCGCAGCACCCGGAGCTGGGACGCCAAGGATATCTCGGCCGCCTTTTTCGCCTCGACCATGCCCCATATGCTGGGTCTCGATACGGTTTACGTGCCCAAGAACGGCATGGGGCAATTGCCGGCCGCCCTTGCCGCCGCGCTCGACGTGACCTGCGAGGCGAGGGTGCTGGACATTGCCCTGCCGCCATCCGGCCCCGCCACCGTCACGGCCGAGATCGCGGGCGCGCAAACCACGCTTTCCGCCGATCTCGTCGTCTGCGCCGTCGAAGGTTCGCTGGTTTCCGACCTCGTGCCGGGCCTGCCGGCTGAAGATGCCGCCTTCTTTGCCGGGGTGCGCTACAACAGCCTCGGCGTCGTCCACTACAAGATGAAGCGGCAAGTGACGCCCAGCATGCGCTTTTTCACCGCTGAGAAGTCCCGGGTGCTCTCCACCTATCAGCAGGTCAAAGGCGATCTCGAAAAGGGCATTGCGCCGCAGCTCTATGCGCAAATGACCCCCGAGGCCACGCTGCATGCGCGCGACAATGGCCTGACCGAACGCCTCGATGAACTCTTGCGGCCCGATGTAACCGCGCTTTATCCCGATCTCGACCGGGATTGCGAAGACCTCCATAATCAGTGGATCGCCCGCAAGCTTCCCGTCTTTTATCCCGGCTATGGCGCCAGTGTCCGCACGTTCCGCGACCGGCAGGAGGCGACGGCCCGGCGGCTTTATTTCTGCGGCGACTACCTGGCCCAATCCCTGGTGACCGGCGCCGCCGCGAGTGGCGAACGGGCGGCGCGCACCATCGCCCGACACTGGGGCTGATGCACCCGTTCGCCTAACGATTGCATCCCTTCGCGCAAATCCCCGCCCGTTACAAAGCGGGTGCACCTGCCTAGTCTGAAAACCGCACGACCAGCGCATGTCGCGCTGCTTTGGGAGTTTTTCATGCAGGGTCGCATCTTTTCCGGCGCGCCGTCCGAGGATTTCGCCGGCTATGCCAAGGCGGTGATCGACGGCACCACCATCTATGTTTCGGGAACTCTGGGCCAGGATGGCAAGACCGGAACATTGCCCGAGGATGTCGCCATCCAGACGCGCAATGCGCTCGACACGATCGCAGCGACCCTGGCTCAGGCCGGCGCGGGCCTGCGGCATGCCGTGGCCTGCCGGGTCTACATCACCGACGGCGCCTATCTCAAGGATGTGGCAATCGTGCTCGGAGAGGTCTTCCGCGACATTCGTCCTACCAATACGATGCTCATCTGCCAGATCCCGACCCCTGGCGCCAAGGTGGAAATCGAGCTGACCGCATCGCTGCGCGCAGCCTGATCGGCCGCTTCAAGCAAGATATGTTCCAGCATCACGACAGAGGACAGGAATGAAAAGTCCCGATATTTTCCAAGCAACGCGCGAGAAATTCACCCTTCCCGAAGGCGTTCTCTATCTCGACGGCAATTCTCTGGGGCCGCTGGTCAAGGCAGTGCCGGGCCGCGTTGCCCAGATGCTCGAAGGGGAGTGGGGGCGCTATCTCATCGGCGGCTGGAACCTGGCCGGCTGGGTGGATATGCCCGCCCGCGTCGGGGACCGCGTCGCCCGGCTGATCGGGGCAGCGCCGGGCACGGTTGTCATGGGCGACACGCTCTCGATCAAGGTCTATCAGGCGCTCGCCTCGGCGCTCGCCTTGCGTCCGGACCGACGCGTCATCCTCTCCGACCGCAACAATTTTCCCACTGATCTTTATATGGCCCAGGGGCTCATCGCCTCGCTCGACAAGGGCCATGAGTTGAAGGTCGCCGCCCCCGAAGCGGTCGCCGACCTGATCGACGAAAGCGTTGCCGTGGTCATGCTGACCGAGGTCGACTATCGCACGGGGCGCCTATATGACATGGCGCAGATCACGGCCAAAGCCCATGCGGTCGGGGCGCTGGTGATCTGGGACCTCGCTCATTCCGCCGGGGCCATCGCCGTCGACCTTGCCGGCACCGATGCCGATTTTGCCGTGGGCTGCACCTATAAATATCTCAATGGCGGCCCCGGCGCCCCGGCCTTCATCTATGTGGCGCCGCGTCTCGCCGATCTCGCCCGGCCGGCCCTTTCCGGCTGGTTTGGCCATGCCGCGCCCTTCGCCTTCGAGCCCGATTATCGCCCGGCCTTAGGGATCGAGCGCATGCGGGTCGGCACGCCCCCCGTCCTGGCTTTGGGCACGCTCGATGCCGCCCTCGATGTCTGGGACGGTATCTCCATGGCCGATATTCGCGCCCGCTCGATCGAGTTGAGCGAAGCCTTTATTGCCACGGTCGAAGCCGGTTGCCCGGATCTCGAACTGGCTTCCCCCCGCGATCCTCAGGCCCGTGGCTCGCAGGTGTCCTATCTCTTCGAAGATGGGTATGCCGTCATCCAGGCGCTGATCGATGAGGGCGTGATCGGCGATTATCGCGCCCCCGGCATCATGCGCTTCGGCTTCACCCCCCTCTATCTCAGCCATGAGGATGTGCAGCGCGCCGCCGCCATCCTCGTGGACATCATCACCAGCCGTCGCTGGGACCAGGACCGTTACAAGATCAAAGGCAAGGTCACATGAGCACTTCACCCTACGATCCCTCCAAGGAAGGCGCGCAGATGTCGTTCCGGGGACTGATGTCCTACGGCAATTATCTGCACCTCGAAAAGGTTCTCGACGCGCAATCGCCCCTCTCGAGCGCGCATGACGAATTGCTGTTCATCGTCCAGCACCAGACCTCCGAACTGTGGATGAAGCTGGCGATCCACGAGCTGAACTCGGCTCTCGCCGCCATTCAGAACGATCAGATCCAGCCCGCCCTCAAGATGCTGGCGCGGGTATCGCGTATCTTCGAGCAGCTCAACAGCGCCTGGGATGTGCTGCGCACCATGACGCCCAGCGAATATACCGAGTTCCGTACCGCGCTTGGGCAATCCTCGGGCTTCCAGTCCTTCCAGTACCGGGCCGTCGAATTTCTCGTGGGCAACCGCAACCCGGCCGTGCTGCGGCCTCATGAACATGACGCCGCGATCACGGCGCTGCTCAACGGGATACTGGATCAGCCCAGCCTTTACGACGAAGTGCTGCGGCTCCTGGCCCGGCGCGGCCTCGACATCGGCGCCGATGCCGAGCGCAGCAACTGGCGAGACGCGCGAGCCGAAAATCCCGTGGTTCTCGAGGCCTGGAAACAGGTCTATCAATCCCCGGAAGACCATTGGCAGCTCTATGAACTGGCCGAGAAGCTGGTCGATTTCGAGGACTATTTCCGCCGCTGGCGCTTCAACCACGTCACCACCGTGGAGCGCATCATCGGCTTCAAGCGCGGGACCGGCGGGACCGGCGGCGTTTCCTATCTCTACCGCATGCTCGAGGTGAAGCTCTTCCCCGAACTATGGGCGGTCCGCACCATTCTCTAAGGGCTCGGACCGAAAGGTGTTCTCACGGTTTTCGGGTCGTCCGACGCGTAAACAAGGGCTCAAGCGGCGCCCGCCTGCTGCAAACCCCGCCAAGCATGATGGGAGTTTTCAGCAGGCCGGGAGGCGCTTCCTTTGCCTCCTGCATCGAGAATGCACCATCAAAATCCGGGATAAGACAACCTCTTATTCCACCAATTGACCCGGCGGCACGATTTTGCCGCCCGCCGCCTCGACGGCCGCGCGAATGGCATGGGCGTGGCGGGCTGCACCGGGGGTGTCGCTGTGAACGAGCACCGAAGTCGCCTCCAGCGGCAATGACTGACCATCCACCGTCTCGACCGTTCCATCCTCGACCAGCCGCAGCACGCGAGCGGCAATCACCGCGCTGTCTTCCAGCACCGAGCCGGGCAGATGCCGGCTGACCAGCTTGCCGTCCGGTCCGTAGGCACGGTCGGCGAAGAACGACCCCACGGTGCGGATGCCGTGGCGTTTGGCGGCGCGCATGGTTTCGCCATCGGGAATGGTGGTGATGATGATGTCGCGATCATAGGCCGCCACCGCGCGGATGGTGGGTTCGGCCAGACGCTCCTCGGTGGCGATCATGTGTCCCAAAGCGCCATGGAAGTTCAGATGTTCGACTTTACGGCCGTGCAGGCTGGCCAAGCCCGCCAGCGCCCCGATCTGGTAGATGATATGGCTGGCAAAGCTGTCGGGATCGAACGCGATGTTGCGGCGGCCAAAACCGAGACGGTCGGGGAAACCGACATGGGCGCCAATGCCAACGCCGTTGCGATGCGCCAGCGTCACGGTCGCCGCCATGATCTCGGCATCGCCGGCATGATAGCCACAGGCGATATTGGCCGAGGAAATCAGTTGCATCAGCGCTTCGTCCTCGCCGAAACGCCAGGGCCCGAAACCCTCGCCGATATCCGCGTTGAGGTCGATCTTGAACATGGGACTAATCCTTTTCCGCCACGGGCCATGCGGCATCGGCCAGGGCCATTTCGCCCAAAGCCGGCGCAGCGGCCGGGGCGTCGGTAAGGAAGGCAGGAACGACAGGCAAGGGCAGGGCCGGGTAGGATTGGCCGTTCGCCAGCCTCACCTGTCGGGCGAAAATGCCGCGCTCGGCGAAATGGGGGGCGTCCACGGCCTCGCCCAGATCGCGCACGATCTCGACGCAGAAGTCATCGCCGGCAAAGACCGTGGCCCAGTGGTCTGAAGACTGCGCGGCGATACGCTCGGC
>JAHCJW010000065.1 GCA_026126125.1 Devosia sp. | reverse complement strand
GACGTCACCGAGCGCCACCAGGAGTCTGCGGACGCCCGTGGCCAGATCAACGCAATATCGCGCTCCCAGGCAGTTATTGAGTTCAAGCTTGATGGCACAATTCTCACCGCAAACGAGAACTTCTGCAGCGCATTGGGTTACCGGCTCGAGGAAATCCGCGGTCAGCATCACCGCTTATTTGTGACCCCGGAGGAAGCCTCGGGGCCCGAATATCAAGAGTCCTGGCGCAAGCTCAGCTCGGGCGAATTCTGGTCGGGAGAGTACAAGCGTATCGGCAAGGGCGGACGGGAAGTTTGGATCCAGGCTTCCTACAATCCAATCTTTGACGCCAGTGGGCGCCCCTACAAGGTGGTCAAATATGCTACCGACATCACTGCCCGCAAGGCAGCTGTCAATGAACTCAGTCACGTACTGGAATTGCTGGCGCAGGGGAATCTGAACTGCAGTATCGACGGTGAGTTTCCCGGCGAGCTTGAACAGGTGCGGCTTGCATTCAATGAGACTGTCGACCGTTTCGGGACTATCGTTCTGGAACTGCGTGAGACCTCAAGCGCGCTGCGCGCTGCCACAGGAGAAATTCTAGCAGGGGCGAATGATCTGGCAGAGCGCACGACAAGGCAGGCCGCCGCCATTGAAGAGACAAGTGCTGCTGTCGAGCAGCTTTCGCAGGCGGTGACGGCAAACGCGCAGCGGGCAGAGTCGGCCCGAACGAACGCCAAGAGCGTGTCTGAGGGCGCAATAGAAGCTGGCAACGTCATGGGCGAAGCAAACCTGGCGATGGAAGACGTAACGACTCAAGCATCAAAAATCTCCAACATCATCGGCATGATTGACGACATCGCGTTCCAGACGAACCTTCTCGCCCTCAATGCCTCCGTTGAGGCAGCGCGCGCCGGGGATGCCGGAAAAGGCTTTGCCGTTGTTGCCGTGGAAGTTCGACGACTCGCGCAGTCTGCTGCAGCCGCATCTAGCGACGTAAAAGGGCTTATTGAGCAGTCCAGTGAGGCCGTTGCCAAGGGTAGTAAACTCGTCTCCTCTGCTGCGGAGCGGCTAGGCTCAATGGTCAGCCGAGTTCGCGAGAATGCGGAGCTAATGGAACAAATCGCACGCGCGAATGGCGAGCAGGCAAGTGCCATCTCCGAAGTCAATACTGCGGTGCGTCAGATGGACGAGATGACCCAGCATAACGCCGCCCTGGTTGAAGAAACCAACGCGGCTATTGAGCAGACCGAAGGCCAGGCCAGTCGTGTCGATAGTCTGATTGACGTGTTCGTGGTCGGTCGGTCAGTAGAGTCTGCGGGCAAGTCGAAACTATCTGTGGTCGAGAAGCCGGCAAAGAAGCAAGCGCCTCGTACTTACATTTCTCACGGTTCGGCAGCCATGGCGGCCGACTGGGATGAATTCTGATGGGAGAGCCAGTCGCCGTTTGCAACACTTGGCCGATTGAGCACATTGAGGGCAACGTCTTTCGCCTAAAGGATGCCGACAAGCGGATGCCTTTCGATGAAAGGGTAGCTGCGAAACAGGCCGCGGACCATACCGCCCGTTTGTCGAAGCTCATGACAGAACTCGCCTTCGAAGTTCAGAATTTGAACCGGATAGGCGCTCTGAACGGGCACGTAGATGGGGCCGAAACTGTGATCAGACAAGTTGCCGCCTCGATCAATTCAGCCTCTGTGAGCCTTCGCAACTGGTCGGAAAGCGAAGGCTCCTATCAGCCATGTTCATCCGCGAAGAACTCCGTGTAGAGCGGTCGCAGAGCAGCACCCTTGGCCGGTGAATGAATTCCGGCCGAGCCTCGCCTCACCTGGGGTGCCGATGCCCAACAGATGGGTGGAAGTTCGACAGCCAAATGTTCTGCTAATGTATCCATCAGATCGGGTGGTAGCGTCCCGTCCAACACGATCAGCGGCAGGTCCAAAGTGTCGCTGACGCCCTGAATTGCAATAGCAAGGGCCCGGGCGGCTTTTCTCGCCCACCGCTCGGTAACCTCAGCTTGAGAAATGCCACCATTGGAGGCTTCTTCCATCCAAGCTTGGCCTCCGACCAGATCGTAGAGTTTTGCCTTGGCCTCACTGATGATGGTCCGCCCCAGCGAACCATGCCCGCCAAAGGGCGGGACCCATAGTCTGGCATCTAGCAGGAGGCCAGACTGGATGAAGCGATCGACAAACAAATAGAGGTAGTCAGCCGGCCGCGGCGGCGGCGTGCTCGCAAGTTCGGCCCACGCTCCTGCACTCCCGGTCGAATAGGTCGATATCGGCACATCAAGCAGTCGTTCCAATTGCTTTCGAAAGGCCACTTCACTCCAGGGGGCGCCATGAACGCCCATCACCACCTGACAAAGCCGATCAAAGTCCGCCGGAACAGCAATCCCCAAACCGATAGGTTTGACTTGGTCATCGCCAATTTCAGCGAGTACTGATTCATACGCTTTAGCGACAGCGCAACTAACGTGCTTGTAGGAACACCGCTCGATAGAGAACTCCTTCTCGGCCAGAACGCGGCCGCCGAGAGACCGGACAAAAAGATAGCAGTTTCCGAAACCGATTTGGCAACCCGCAGAGTAGGCGCCCTCTGGATTCATTGAAAGCGACACACCGGGCTGTCCGCGCTTCCCACGGATACGCGCGCCTTCCAGAACGAGACCGCGCCTCGACAACTCTGCAACCAGCCTGAAGGCGGTCGATCCACTAAGTCCGGTGGCTCGAGCTACATCAGCGGCCGATCCGCCTGGATTCGTTGCTATTGCGGTGAGCACCGCCCGCAAGTTCACTCTAATGCTGCCGGCATTGTCCAGTTTGCCTGGTCCCGGCTCGAAAACTTCGCGGCTCAAAGTTGTGCTTCCCATCAGGCATTGTCGTAAGCGGTGTGCCGATCACACGTCAGTGGCGTAGTTCCACGGGAGCATATCGTTGACGCGGCTCTGCTTGTGGTCGCTCACGATGGCGCGGAGGGTCGTGGCGAGCCAGGCGTAAGGATCGACGCCGTTGAGCTTGCAGGTTTCGATCAGCGAGGCGATGACGGCCCAGTTTTCGGCTCCAGCATCATGGCCGGCAAAGAGCGCGTTCTTCCGGTTCAGCGCAATCGGGCGGATGGTCCGCTCAACGGCATTATTGTCGAGTTCGATGCGGCCATCGGCCAGGAACAGCGCGAGCCCGGTCCAGTATTTGGCGATGTAGCTGAGTGCTTCCCCAAGGGGTGCTTTCGCGGAGACGCGGGCGCTATGATGATCGAGCCATTCCCTTATCAGCGCGACGGCCGGTACTGATCGCTGCTGGCGAGCGGCAAGGCGGGCATTCGGCCCGAGGCCTCGGATCTCGGCTTCGATGGCATAGAGCTCGCCGATGAGCCGCACACCCTCTTCTGCAATCGGGGCAGTGCCGGCGCGTGTGATCTCGACCAGCTTGCGACGGGCATGGGCCCAGCAATAGGCGAGCTGTATATCCGCGCCGACGCGGCCGGGCGCGATCAGCCGGTTATAGCCGGCATAACCGTCGACCTGCAGGATGCCGCCAAAGCCCTGCAATATCCGTTCGGCATGAAGGCCACCTCGGCCCGGGGCATAGGTGAAGGCAACACCGGGTGACGAGGTGCCATTCCAGGGTCGATCATCGCGGGCCAAAGCCCAGAAGTATCCGGTCTTGGTTTTTCGGGCCCCCGGATCGAGCACCGGCGCACGGGTTTCGTCCATGAACAGCTTGGTCGACCGCTTCAGGTCCGCCATGAGCGCATCGTAAACCGGACGCAGCTCGAAGGCGGCCCGACCAACCCAGTCGACCAGCGTTGAGCGGTCCAGATCAACACCCTGACGGCTAAAGATCTGCGCCTGGCGATAGAGTGGCAGGTGATCAGCATATTTGCTGACCAGAACATGGGCGACCATGGCCTCTGTCGGCAGCCCGCCAGGGATCAGCCGAGTAGGCGCCGGCGCCTGCACCACGCCGTCCGTGCAGGAGCGGCAGGCATATTTGGGGCGCCGGGTCACGATCACCCGGAACTGGGCCGGGATCACGTCGAGCCGCTCGGATACGTCCTCGCCGATGCTGTGCAAATCACAACCGCAGCCACAGATCAGGCTTTCGGGTTCGATGATCTCCTCGATCCGCGGCAGATGCCTGGGCAGTGCACCACGATTGGCGTTGCGCGGCTTTGCCGGACGCCGGGCCGATCGATCCTCGGCGTCCTCCTCGGCATGGACAATCGCGATTGCCGTTTCCAGATCTTCCAGTGCAAGCTCGAACTGGTCTGGATCGCTCTTTTCCGATCTCCGCCCGAAGGCTGCCTGCTTGAACGCGGCGACGAGCTTTTCGAGTTGGGCGATCCGCTCATCCTTGCGCTGATCGCGCACCGCCGCGGCGATCAGCATCGCCTTGAGGGCGGCAATATCGTCAGGAAGTTCGGCAGCATCGAGCATGACCGAAATCTACCAGATCAGGCGCCGCCGATCCCGCAAAAAGACAAGCCCTGAGTCATCCTGCCGCAGTCATTCCACCGCTTCTGGCGCCCGCGCTTCCACCGCCCGAACCCGCCGCCAATCGAGCCCAGAGAACAGCGCCTCGAACTGCGCGTGGCTCAACGTCATCAGACCATCCGTCACCGCAGGCCAACTGAAGGTGTGCTCTTCGAGGCGCTTGTAGGCCATGACGAGACCCGTGCCATCCCAGTAGAGCAACTTCAGCCGATCGGACTTCCTGGCCCGGAACACGAAGACCGTGCCGGTGAACGGATCCTCATGCAACGCGTTCTTGACCAGCGCCGCCAGGCTGTCATGGCCTTTTTCGAAAGTCGATCGGCGTGGTCGCCACCATGATCCGCACCCGGTTCGAGGGGAAGATCATGTGATCGCCGCCAGCGCGCGCACGACCGAGGCAATCCGGACCGCCGAGGCGCCAGGCTCGAGCCGGATGATCACCGATCCCGTCATAATCTCCGGCCCAGCCGATGCCGCCGGCTCCACCGCCGTCACATCCTCCACAACCGGAGCGACCATCAGCGTCGCGAACTCCACGGGATCCTCAGGCGCCGGCAGCACCAACTTCCCATTCCTGGCCATCGTCCGCCATGAGGAGACATGGTTGGACTTCAGACCATGCCGCTGCGCAACTTCGCTCACGGTCGCCCCTGGCCGAAGCGTCTCAGCGACAATCCGAGCCTTCTCATCATCAGGCCATTGCCGATTGCGCCGTCGCCGGCCGCCACTTGTGAGAAGCTCCATTGGAGCGTCCATGGAGAAACTCCCGCACTGACATCAACCCGTGCCAAATCTCATGGCGCTCGACCCGCAGGAACGTGGGGGGAGGACACCGCTTACGCATTGTCTTTAGCACGCGATCCAGTTTCGAGGTCAATGGCCGAATGACAGCAAGGTATTGCCTTGCTTGAGAGCACGGGGAATAGACCACCCGGTGGCCGGTTATTGAAGGCCGCAGATAAAACCCGACAGACCGCATACGGCCCCTACCCTGCCCTTCCATCGAGCTTGGCCAATGACTGAAACGGGGCCGGTTGCGGTCAGTCCGGTATTGGCTCTAACCCTGAGGAAAGCGGTCAGTACACCACTTGTTCAAGGCAGGGCGCTGATGACTTCATCACCAGCCCCTTGCAAGTGCGCACGGGGACTTTGGTCCGTGATGCTCGACACCACAGGTGCACCAAAATCGGGGAGTGGTAGACCAGCGATGCACCGTTGGGACATTGCGGTCAGCTAACTGATCTGCGGTCGTCCCTCAGCTTTTCCACTCCCACCCTGAACTTGGCTGTGGCCGCATCGAAATGCGCGTACTCGTCCGACTTACGGTAGGACTCGCTCCCGTGCTGTGCAGAGGCGAGATAAAGTCATCGGGAACACGCGGCACCAGCAGTTAGAGAGAGTAAGACAAGCGCTCAATCAACTGGCGCGCGTCCTTCCACCCTTTCAAACGCGGGTATCCATCAACGTCTGCGTTGTGCGGTGCGTCGAATAGTATGCCCTGGCCAACAAAGTTCTCAAAGTGTCGGGCTCGGTCATCGATCAAGAAATCGGCGTTTACGATGCTTTTGTTGCCGCAAAAAACAACATTCATCGGGTTGATGTAGGGGAAATGCGTTTCCAGCCACGTCCATTTATATGCAAAAGAACGCGGAAATTCCATCGCGGCAGTTGTGATGAAAACGTCGTTGCTCTCGGACAACTCCCGTACGGCATCTTGAGCGCCTTCGACTACAGCAAGGTCGCTAAAGAATTTGCCCCCGTGGATATGTGCGTGAAGAGCCCGGAATTGCTCCGGGTTGAGCAAGTCGTCCATATCCTTGCCGTTCCTAGCCTCAGGTGCCCATTCGAGGTTGAATTTTGCCTTTGCCCAATCCAGCATTGCGGGAAGCGCATCCGCTATTACTTCATCCATGTCGATGGCGATGCGGACCTTTTTCACGCGAGGATTTCCTTTGGAAGAGATGCGGGACGGCAGGCTTGTTGGACAAGGGGTCCCAATCGGGACGAGCCCCCTATTGAGTTAGGGCAATTGACAATCTGCCAAAAAGTGCCAACCAACCGACCGCAAGAAGGCTCGTGAAAATCCCGTTGAGCGCCATGGCCGTACCGGCGAATGCGCCGGCAGTACTATCCACCTGAAAGGCCCTGGCAGTGCCGATGCCATGCGACGCAATGCCGATGGAAAAGCCCCGAGCGGCATAGTCGCGGATGCTAAGCATATTCATCAGCGGCGTCACCACCACAGCGCCGGTGACGCCGGTGAACACCACCAGCACTGCCGCCAGCGATGGTACGCCGCCTAACGTACGGGCGATTTCCATGGCGATTGGCGCCGTGGTGGATTTTGGCGCGATTGAAGCGACGATATCAGGCGGCGCCCCCGCCAGCACCAGGATCAGCGCTGCGCTTCCACTGGCGGTCAGGCTGCCGACGACGAGCGCACCGATAATGGGGATCGCCGATCGCCTGATCCGGGCAAGGTTGTGGAACAGCGGTATAGCCAGCGACACGGTGACTGGACCTAGCAGGAAGTGAATGAATTGCGCGCCTTCAAAGTACTGCTCGTAAGGCGTGCGGGTGAGGAGCAGCAGGACGATGAGCATTGCCGAGGATATCAGGACAGTGTTGGCCAGAGGCGAATGGCCGGTCATAGCGGCAAGCCTGATCGCGGCGAGATAGACAAGGATTGTCGCCACCAGCCAAAGCAGCGGCGACGCATTGAGATAGACCCAGATATCGATGATCCCGGTCATACCTCCCCTCCGCCGTAACGCGCCGACAGCCAGAGATAGGTGCCTACGGTCGCCAGCAGGGTCAGCAGGGTCGAAACGATCACGGCAATCACCAGCACCACACCCCAATCGACCAACAGATCGCCGTAGCGGATAATGCCGACGGCGGAAGGGACGAACAGCAGCGATAGGACGCCGATCAGTCCGTCACCGGCCTTGGCCACGCCGGGGCTAATGTCGCGTCGCAGGACCATGACCGCCAGCAGGATCATCAGCCCGGCGACTGGGCCCGGAAATAGCGTGTTCTGCGTTAGCATATGCAGCAATTGCACGAGGACTTCGCCAGCGAGCTGGCAGGTCAGCAGCATGGCAAATCCGAACAGCACCTCAACAGCGCTCGATGGTGGTCGCGGCACCCGGGTCTCGTCATTTTCAGTCATCTACTCATCCGCTAGGCTTGGTTTTCGGCCAGCCGATAGGCCCTTTCGATGATTTCGGCGACGACCAGAGCATCTTGCCCTGTGGCCGCTGGCAACCTGCCATCAGCCACTGACGCGATGAAGTCATCGACGCATGACCGCCAGGCGGGGCCAAGATCGTCGTGATCGGGAGATGCGCTATCTCGTTCATCTGCTACGCGGCCATCTGTATCGTAGCTGTATAAGGTGAGCGGATTGGCCGGATCGGCCTCAGGCCAATAGTCGGCGCCGCCGCGGGTACCGACGATGCGGATCCGGTTTTCGTCAGGTCCAAAGGTGGCCCAGGCCAAGTCGCAGCGGATGCGCGTGCCGGTGCCGGACCGCCAGGCGACCGACGCTTCGTCCTCCACGTCAAAGGCGCCCTCTGACGCACCGTCACGGTGACGACCCCAGTCACCTAAACCTAGGCCACGTGGTCCATGAGCGGAGCAGGTCATTGCAGAGAGGTTTGCGACCTCATTGGAACCCAACAGCCACAGGGCAAGGTCGAGGACATGCGGACCGAGATCGGCCAGCACGCCGCCACCCGATTGTGCCTTCCGGGTGAACCAGCTGCCAATGCCCGGAATGCCGCTGCGGCGGATCATGCGGATGTCGATGGACAAGAGATCGCCAAAAAAGCCGGAAGCTTGCAAGTCGCGCAGCTTGCGCAGGCTCGGCCGGTGGCGCTGTGGCAGGCTGACGCCAAACGGGCGTCCTGTGGCTCGGATCGACGCCACCATGGCGCGGGCGTCGCTTATCGTTGTGGCCAGCGGCTTCTCGCACAGCACAGCCAGTTTACGCTCGGCAGCCATGGAAGCGGCCTGGGCATGCATGAAATTGGGCAGCGCGATGATGACGGCATCGAGATCGGGAAGGCCAAAAACGGCATCGAGGTCGTGAAGCAACGGGGCTCCGCCGGACAGCGCATGAAGACGTTGAGCACTCTCACCCTGGCGTCCATGTAGCGCTGCGAGGCGCGCTTTTGGATGGTTGAGAACGGCGGGCAGATGCGCCCGCTGCACGATCATGCCTGTTCCGAGGATGGCGATATTGATGGGTTTGGACATTTCCACCTTCAGGCTGGCGCTTGACCGCAAAGAGTGCACGACCGAGATTGCCCCGGTCGCGCTTGTTTTTGACGGCAGACAGGGGGCCGGCGTTCGAGACACTTGCTTACCAGGCGGGGTGCTCTTACGTCGGTCCCGACACTACTGTTGGCCGCAGGTATCGGCCTGTTCCGGCGTGCAGAGCACGAAACCGGTGTCGATATAGCTGTCGACGGTGCCGCCATCCTTGAGGGTCTTGAGCGCTGCCACCGACTGGAAGCCCATCTGGTAGGGATTCTGGCCGACCTGATAGTGACTGAGGCCATCCTTGAGCAACGGCAGTTGCGGAGCGAAGGCGTCACCGAACGAAATGACCAGCTCGTTGGAATCGACGCGATCCTTCACCCGTTCCACGGCCGCACGATAGGCCGCGGGTGCATACTGGGCCCAACCACCGACAGCGATGAAGGCATCGAGGTCCGGGTTGGCAGTTAGCACGTCATTCATCTGCTGGGCAGACAGCGCGATGTTGTCATTGTTGTAGATCGGGCAGGCCGCGACTTCTGTCCAACCGTTGGTGTTTTCGAGGCGCGCAATCGGGCTGTCCTTGCTGCCACCACCGAGAGTGTCACGGATGCCCTGCACGCGCAGATCGAGATTGAGCGACCCAGCCGTTCCGGTCTGGATACAGACCGAGCCACCATCAGGCTTCAGTTCAACCACCTTCTTGGCCAGCTCGACACCAAACTGGTAGTTGTCGGTGCCGATGAAGGCGCTGCGCAGGCCGGCATCGGCTTCCAGCAGATCACCGTCAAAGGTGACGATCGGAATACCGTCGGCCTGGGCGCGTTCGAGCAGGCGCGCGACGGAAGCGGGGTTGGTTGCCGAAATAGCGATACCATCTACGCCACGCGCCAGCACGTCGTTGATGACCTGGATCTGGGCGGCTTCGTTCACTTCCGAAGGCCCAATGTAGTAGCACTCGACGCCCAGTTCGGTAGCGGCCGCTTCACAGCCATCTTTGATCGGGGCGCTGAACACGTCGTTCACGGTCTTGACGATGACCGCGTAGGTTTCCGCTTGGGTGGCCAGTGTGGTCGAGGCGAGGCCTGCAAGGGCGACGAGTCCACCGGCTACGGTGCGGCCGAGTTTGGAATTGATAGTCACGTTCTTCTCCTCACGAAATTGATTGGTTGTTTCGACGGCGGGAAGGGCCGGTCCTCCTTGCCGGCCCAGTGGGGTTGGATCACGAGCGGGCCGTCCGGAAGCGCTCGAGCATCACGGCGAACAGAATGAAGACGCCCAGGAACGTGCCCTGCCAAAAGGGATTGACCCCCGCGAGCAGCAGCGCGTTGCGGATGACTTCGATCAGGATGGAACCAATGATGGCTCCTGCGGCTGAGCCGAACCCGCCCAGCAGATTGGCGCCGCCGATGACAGTCGCAGCAATCACTTGCAACTCCTGGCCCTGACCAAGCGCGTTGGTCGCGGCGCCCAGCCAGCCGACCAGGAACACGGCGGTAAGGCCGGTGAGCGCGCCCATCAGCACGTAGACCGACACCTTGATCGCATCGACCGGAATGCCGGTCAGGCGAGCGGCGTGTTCGTTGCCGCCGACGGCGCGCACATATTTGCCCCATCGCGTCATGGTCAGCGCCCACTGCATGGCGGCGCCGAGCACGAGCACGGCCCACAGCACGTTGGGAACGCCGAAGCTGGAGCCGGCACCCACAGCAATCAGCATATCCTGGGCAGGACCGAAGTCGTAGACGACCTGGTTGTTGGTTACGACCAAGGTCTGCGAGCGGACAATGCTCATCATACCCAAGGTCACAATGAAGGGCGCCAGCTTGAGATAAGCGATGATGACGCCGTTTACGAGACCGACAAACGCGCCGATCAGCACCACGCCGATCAAGCCGATCTCAAACGACGCACCGTTGCTGTAGAGCAGGCCGAGCGACACGCCGGTGAGGCCCAGGGTTGAGCCAACGGAGATATCAATGCCGCCAGTCATGATGACGGGAGTCATCCCGATTGCCAGAATGGCTATGAAGCAGAAATTCTGCAGGATGTTGGCGAGATTTCGCACCGAGAGGAACTGCGGTGACATGATGCCGACGGCGATGCAGATGACCAGGATGGCGACGACGATCCAGAATTCCTGGCTGCGCAGCAGATGGGATAACCAGCCGCGCTCACTGAGTTTCATGACAGAGGTGAGGTCCGCCGCGTCGGCGTCCTGAGTGGATATGGTGTTCATGGCGATGATCCGTGTCAGGCGGCCGCTTTGGCGCCGGTGATGAGTGCGGTGACTTCCTCGGGGGAGGTCTGGGCGATGGCCTTGTCGGCAACCACGCGGCCCCGCCGCATGACGACGACGCGATCGCAAACCGAGAAGACGTCGGGCATACGGTGCGAGATCAGGATGACGGCAACGCCGCTATCGCGCAGGCGGCCGATCAATGCGAGCACTTCGGCTACCTGACGTACGGAAATGGCCGCAGTGGGCTCATCCATGATTACCAGCTTGGCCTGGGCCAACCGGGTGCGGGCGATGGCCACGGCCTGACGCTGGCCTCCGGACATCTTGCGCACCATATCGCGCGGTCTGGTTTCGGATTTCAGCTCGGCAAAAAGCTCGGCTGCACGTGTGCGCATCGTTCGGTGGTCAAGCCAGCGGAACGGGCCGAAGCCCTTCATGATCTCGCGGCCGAGGAACACGTTGCCGGCGGCACTTAAGTTATCGCACAGCGCCAAGTCCTGGTAGACGACCTCTACACCCTTGTCCCGGGCCTCGACCGGCTTGGAAAAGGCGACCTGTTCACCATCGAGCAGCATTGTGCCTGAGGTGGGCGGGAAGTTGCCGGCGATCAGCTTGACCAATGTCGACTTACCAGCGCCGTTGTCGCCCATCAGGCCGACTATTTCGCCGGGCTTTATGTTGATCGTCACGCCGTCGATCGCCTTGATGGCGCCGAAATGACGAGTGACGTCGTTCAGTTGCAGCAGCGTCATGTTTCTCCTCCAGTGGTGCCTTAAGGCATCCGGTTATGTTGTCGTGGTTCGGTTGCGGCGAACCACCTCAAACGCGCCGAACAGCGCGCCCTTCCAGCCCAGTTGTGCCCAGCGCAGATCCAGCGGCCGGCGGCTTTCGTCGGCGGTAGAATTGGTGACGATCAGCTGCTCTAGCCGGTCGCGCGGGAACGCCTTCATCGAACAGACGCCGCCTCCCAGGATCACTGTGGCCGGTGAAAACAAAGCGATTGCAGTGCCGACGGCAAAGGCCTGGTCCCTCACGAATTCGTCGAGGTCTTCACGCAGTTTTGGGTTGGTTGCAGCTCCGGCAAACACTTCCGAAATGTCGACGTCGTTGCGGTCGGCGATCAGTTGCAGGGCGCGACCAGATACGTAGGTTTCGAGGCAATCGGTGCGCATGCCCTCGAAACGCCGACCTTCGCCGCGGAAGGGAATGTGTCCAATCTCCAGCGCCCAGCCGGCGCCGCGAAACGGCATGCCGTTCTCGATATAGGCGCCACCGACACCGGTCCCGAAGAACAGCCCCAGAGTATGGTTGGACCCGACGCCCGCTCCAGCCGCGCATTCGCCCATCAGCGAGAGGACAGAGTCTCGTTCAAGGAGCACCGGCAATCCAATGATCGCCGACAGTTCGGTGGCTAGGCGCCTTCCGTTGAGATTGAGGATATTGCCGGCAAACAGGACCGTGTCGTAGTCCGGCTCCATGAAGCCGGGTACGGTGGATACGACCAGATCGACGGGATGCCCGATCTCGCCCCGCACCGTTCTGACCATCTCTGCGAGAGCCGCGATCGGGTCCTCGTCACGCAGGGCCTGGGTCGAGAAGACACGCGAATATTCGCCCGGTACGCCGGAACGGACCATGCCGAACTTGCATTGCGTGCCGCCGATATCGATGACGAGTACGGTTTCGCTGGAATGGGCTGTCATCGCATGAAACCCTTCTGCAGAAAGTCGGCAATGGCCGCCTTGAACTCGGTGACATAGAGGGTCCGGTCCACCGTCTTTGAAGTGACCACAGCCAGCTGCGCGCCTGGGATGAGCTCCGCGAGGTCCTGCGCGTAGGCCAGCGGGTGGACGTAGTCCTCGCCATTGGCGATAACCAAAGTCGGCACCTGCAGGGCCCCGATCGCATCGCGCTCGATGCCGGGCCACTGCTTGGGCAGGCGGCTGAGCAAAGCGATGGTGGTTTCAGGACGTGCGCGCTCGAAGAACCAGCGCAGGGACTTCGCATTGTCACGCGATGCGGCCTCGACGGCGGCCAGGTTGGCCGAGGTCTCGAAGCGGCGAGCGCCCTCGACGGCGCCATGGTCGCGGATGAGCTCGCCCACTTCGATGTAACCGGCTTGAGTGTTGAGAGAAGGCGCATCGACCCAAGCCGGGCGGGCCAGGATCAAGCCGGAAACACGGTCGGCGTGGATGGCGGCGAGACGAAGGGCGATGGCTGCACCCAGCGAGATGCCGCCGACCACAGCGCGTTCGATGCCGAGGTGATCAAACAGGGCAATGACGTCGTCGGCGAACTGGTCCATCGAGATCAGGGTCTCGTCGCCCAGGTCGGACCGCCCGTGGCCACGGCATTCTAGGGTGATCCGTTTTACGCCCGGCAGATAGGGGAACACTTCGGACGGCTGGCTGCGATCGGCGCCAAGTCCATGCTGCCAGAGCACCGGCACACCATCGCCCACGACCTCATATTCGAGGCTCACGCCGTCGCTGGTGACGAATTTTGCGTCAGCCATGCTTGCCACCGGCGAGCGTGTTGAGCAGCTTTGCCACCTCGGCCGCATCGGCTTCCTCAAAGCCGTGTCCAACCAGTGCGCCGGCAAAGCCGACAGAGCGGAGCCCGGCCACAAAGGCGGCAAGATCAACAGCGCCACGACCGGCAGGAACGACCTTGCCCGATGCGTCGACGTCCTTGCCATGCGCAATGAGCAGGCTACCGCCGAGCAGGTCCAGCGCCTCGCGCACCACGCGATCCTGTTCCGGCAGCTTTTCTGGCGGGAGCAGGTTTGCGGCGTCGAGGATAATGCCAAGCGACGGCGAACTGACTTCGTGCAGCAAGCGGCTGGCCACTTGCGCATCGCTGATGACGTTGCCGGGCTCGGGCTCAACCGCGAGCTTGATGCCGGCGGAATGGGCTAGATCCAGCGCGAAATCGAGTTCGTCGCGCAAGTCTGCCCACGCAGCGGGCGTGGCGTTGTCGGGATGATGCGCCCACATATCGGCCGCATTACGAGACCCGGTGCAGAGGGTAACGATAGGAGTGCCCATCGTCTTGGCAGCGGCCACCACGTTGGCGAAGCCGCGACGGCTAGATCGGCGGATGGCAGGATCGGGGTGCGCCATGTTGTAGGTGCCGGAAAGCGCGTCGATACTGATGCCGTGGGAGGACGCCCCGGCAGCTACGCTTTCCGGCAGACCGGCGGGGAGGACCTCCGGTAAACTCTTCAGACCAGCGCAGACCAGATTGTACTGGACGCCGGCATATCCATCGCGGGCGGCCGATGCGAATGGCGCGTCGATGCCCGGAGCGGGATAGGTTTTGGCGAAGACCGCGGAGTGCATCAGACTTCCCCAGCGACCGTGTTGATGTCTACGGGCTTGCCGGTGCGTACTGACTCCGCGATCGCGGCCATAGCCCGCACGGATGCGACACCATCGTCGATATCGGCACCCCGCATCGGTGCGCCCGACAAAACGACATCAGCAAAGCCTTCAATCTGGCGGCGATAGAAGTGACCGTCGGCACCCAGGACGCGGCGGTACTCGGCTTCGTCCTCGTGGAATATCTCCACGTCGCTCGATTTGTAGTACCAGGGGTTGTAAATCTTGCCGATCGCGCTGCCGCGCTCGCCATAGATCTGGAAGCCCTCGTGCCAGTCCATGCGGACAGCAATGGTCAGGTCCAGATGACCGAGCGTGCCATTCTCGAATTCGGTGTCAACGAACCAGCAATAGGCGCCGAATTTCTCCGAAAGACGGGCATGCACCGACTTTATCGGACCTGCGAAATAGCGGGCCAAGTCAACCAGGTGACTGCCATGGGCCAACATGTAGTAGCGCTGCTTGTTGGCCTTCGGGTCACCCGACGGCTTGCGCGCATTACTGCCCTTGCGGGCCAGCGGCTGAACCGCATCGGTGACGGTGTAGCGGTGCGTAGAGTCGCAGTACCATGCCTTGAGCGCAAGCAGTTCGCCCATACCATTGTCGATGAACTGGCGGGTGGCCTCGATACCCGGATCGAAGCGCAGCATGTGGCCTACCTGATAGACCAGACCGCTTGCGTGCACTTTCGCCCTTAGGCCCTCGACTTCCTCGACCGTCAGACCGAGTGGCTTTTCGCAAAAGACGTGCTTGCCGGCGTCGAGCGCCATGATCGAGGCAGGCACATGGAAGGCGTCCGAGGTGCCGATTATGACGGCATCAATCTCGGGATCGGCGAGCATGTCATCGTAGGAATAGTAGATCCTGCTTGCGTCGTAGAAGGTGCCGAAGCGGTCAGCAAGGCCCTTGTCGGCGTCGCACACCGCGTGCAGCGTCACGTTGCGCCCCTTCTGGACTGACTCCAGATGCGCAAATTGCGAGATCGGTCCGCAACCAAGAATACCAATGCGTAGGCTGTCGCGACTGCTCAAGAATACCTCCCTGACTTCGTTTTGTTTTTGTATAGGACAAAAACAAAATAGCGTCAAGCGGAAAGCGGCCCTCCCCAATCGGTGGGTCAATGAAGCTATGTCGGATGGACCTGACTGGAATTCAGGGCGTTTGGGAGTCTTACGACTTGCTCACGACAGATCTGGCAACGCGAACAGGCTGTTGAGCACGGCGGCGGCTGCTCCGATTGCGGCGCCGTCGGCGGTGTAGCGGGTGACGGAAATGTCCGGTACCGTGAAGCCGGGCAGCAACAGGGCAGTGATGGCTTTCAGTGCTTCTTGCTCCCGCAGGGAGTAGAGCAAGGCCAGTGGTCCGCCAAGGACCACTCGATGTGGGTCTAGCACGTGAATGGCGTTCGCCAGTCCCACCGCAATATGGCCGCACCAGACGTCCAGCACCTGCTTGCTACGTGGGTCGGACAGGTTGGTCATGAACTCGCCGATGGCGATGTCGACAGGTGTGTCGGGGCCGAAGAACTCAGCGAAGGCGGGCGCGCCGGCCAGCATTTCGAACGAGGCTGGCCCTCTCGCGGAAGGCAGGATGGTGTGACCGATTTCGCCAGCCTGCCCATGGGCGCCAGAGAGAATGCGTCCGTCTTGCACCAGGGCGCTACCGATGCCTTCGGCCAGCAGCACGACGAGTAGACTCCCGGCCTGGTCACCCTGCCGCGCCGCGCCTTCTGCGGTCGCCAGGGCAACGGCGTCGTTCAAGACATCGACACGCCAATCGGCCGACAGACGTCGGACAAGGACGTCGCGCATGGGATAATCCCGCCATTCGAGGAATGGCGCGTTCACCACTTGGCCGGCATTGTCCACAAGTCCCGGGACGGACACACCTGCGCCGATGATGGCATCAGCGGAAACATCGGCCTCTTTGCGCAGTCGCTCGATGACGCCGAGGACCTTCTCGCCAGTGGCCTGCGGGTCGCGGAAGGTCGTGCCGTTTGGCACCGAAACCCTATGCTTGACCTGCATGGCGAGGTCGACCAGCAGACCGCTGACTACCCGCGTGCCGATATCAATTCCAATGGCGTAACCGCCAGCGGAATTGATGGAAACACCGACGCTGGGGCGGCCGACGCGGTTGAGCGGGTCAGCCTCTGCGGCCTCCAGCACCAGCCCCGAATCCAGCAAGGACTTGATGGCGTTGCCGGCCGTGGATCTCGTCAGCTTTAGCTCACGGGCAATATCGGCGCGCGACATGGGCGAGGACCAGCGCAGGAGCCGCAGGGCCCGCAAGGCGTTGATCTGGCGTAGAATACTCGTGGTGTTCAAATTGGTACCCGGTACATGAGAAAGCGCTCCCTCGCTGAACATGCGTGACCTAGTGTGGCACGAAAGAAAAGTATCTACCGTACACCCGACCGCCGCGCGACCGATCTGCGACGATCATATGCTCTCGTCCAGCCATAAAAAACGGTGAGTTACCTCACGCGCAGATCGAATGACCGCTTTTGGCACGTCACGACGATAGTTTGAACGGCCGAAATGGTGAAGGGTTTGGGATGCCGTAAGGCGTCGCAAAGCCACCCATGCAGGAACCCGCGGTCCGCATGCGCTGGGCTATGGGGTTTTCTGATTTGGCGTGGTCGGGCGGCGACCGCGAGCTGCAGCATATGGCGTGGTGCGCCGGCCTGTTGGATGTCGTCCGGGCAGCCTTTGAGCCTCAGCGGCGGCGGTGTCGATGAGTTTGTTGTGCATGTTGATGGTCGCCGGGGCGCCTGGCGCGCACCATCCCGTCGGCCCACGATGTGGCGCAGCCGTTTGAGTGAGCGGATCATGCCGGGTCATGAATGGTCTTCCCGGTTGGAGGTGTAGCGGTCGGCGGGCCCCGTGGCTGGCACCATGCGGCAAAGGTCTCGATGATCACCATGGTGCCGCCGCAGCAGGGACAAGGCGGGCGCGGGTCTGGAGCGGTCTCGGCGGCCGGCGGTTCGTCCGTCGCCGGGGCCACCCCAAGCACGTCGCGGGCCTGGGCGAGGCAGTCCTTGCGAGCGGAGCCGGCCAGCAGGCCATAGTGCCGAATGCGGTGGAATCCGCGTGGCAGGACGTGGATCAGGAAGCGGCGAATGAACTCGTCGGCGGCCAGGGTCATGACCTGCTGGCGATCGGCGCTGCTGCGGCGATAGTCTTTGTAGCGGAAGGTCACCGCGGTCCCATCGAAGGCGATGAGGCGACTGTTCGAGATTGCCACGCGGTGGGTGTAGCGGGAGAGATAGGCGAGCACTGCCTCGGGTCCGGCAAAGGGCGCCTTGGCATAGACCACCCAGCGCTTTTTGCGGACCGGCGCGAGATGACGCTGGAAGGCACGGCGGTCGCTGAGCCCCGCCAGCTTGCCGAAGAAGCCGAGCTTCCCGGCACCATGGAGGTCGAGCAGCCGGGTCAGGAACAGACGCCGGAACAGCGCCCCCAGCACCCTGACCGGCAACAGGAAGGCTGGCCGCGATGATATCCACCGACCATCCGGTGTGATGCCGCCACCGGGCACGATCATGTGGATATGCGGATGATGAGTCATGGCCGAACCCCAGCTGTGAAGCACGGCGGTGATGCCGATGCGGGCGCCCAGATGCTTTGGGTCGGCTGCGATGGTCAGCATGGTCTCGGACGCCGCCTTGAACAGCAGGTCATAGACCGGCGCCTTGTTGTGGAAGGCGATCTCGGCGACCTGGGCCGGCAGCGTGAAGACCACATGGAAGTACCCGACCGGCAGGAGATTGGCCTCCTGGGCCTCCAACCATGTGCGTGCTCCCGCGCCCTGGCACCGGGGACAGTGCCGGTTGCGACAGGAGTTGTAGGCGATCCGCTGATGCCCGCAGTCGGAACAGGCTTCGACGTGGCCACCCAGAGCGGCGGTGCGACAAGCCTCGATCGCTGACATGACCTTGGGCTGGCTGAGGCTCAGGTGTCCGGCATGGGCCACGCGATAGGCGGGCCCCGCAGAACGGAAGATGTCGGCGACCTCGATGGTATGGCGCACCGGATCAGGCGGGTGGAGGCTTGTCCTCCATCAGGGCCATCAGCCGGTCGAGGGGACTGGCGACCGCCTGGATCGTGCGGGTCGAGACCTTGGTGTAGAGCGCAGTCGTCTCAAGCTTGGAGTGCTCGAGCAGCACCTGGATGACCCGGATATCGACATCCTCCTCCAGCAGGTGCGTGGCAAAGCTGTGTCGCAAGGTGTGCGGGCTGACCCTTTTACGGATGCCGGCGACCTCGGCCGCCTCCTGCACCGCCCGATGCAGTTGCCGCGACGAGATCGGATCGGTGCGCCAGCGCCCCGGAAACAGCCAGCCATGGGGCCGCATGACGCCCCGCTGCTTGCCCTCG
>JAHCJW010000064.1 GCA_026126125.1 Devosia sp. | reverse complement strand
CAGCCTCGCTCAGCGATAGCCCGCCGCCTGAAGCTCGAACAGTTCCGCATAGCGCCCCTTTTTCGCCAGCAATTGCTCATGGCTACCCGCTTCGAGAATGGCGCCATTGTCGAGCACCAGAATGCGGTCGGCCATGCGCACGGTGGAGAAGCGGTGCGAAATGATGACGGCGGTCTTGCCGCTGGCGAGCCCTTTGAAGCGGGTGAACACCTCGGCTTCCGCCTTGGCGTCGAGCGCCGCGGTCGGCTCGTCGAGAATGATCAGTTCGGCGTCGCGCATATAGGCGCGGGCAATGCCGATCTTCTGCCACTCGCCCCCCGAAAGATCGCGCCCCTGCTTGAACAGCCGGCCCAATTGCTGGTCATAGCCCTTGGGCAGTCGGGCAATGACCGCATCGGCGAGGCTGCGTTCGGCGGCGTCCTCGATCCGCGCCTGTTCCTGCCGCGCCTCGATCCGCCCGACCCCGATATTGTCGCGGGCCGAAAAGCTGTAGCGGATGAAATCCTGAAAAATCACCCCGATATGGGTGTGAATATCGCGCGGGTCCATGTCGCGAAGATCGGTGCCGTCGATGGTGATCCGCCCTTCGCTCGGGTCATAGAGCCGGGTCAGCAATTTGACGATTGTGGTCTTGCCCGCCCCGTTCTCGCCCACCAGCGCCAGCGTCTCGCCGGCCGAGAGGGTAAAGGAGAGATGGCGGATCACCCAGTTTTCCGTTTCGGGATAGCGGAACCCGACATTGTCGAAGACGATGCCCGTTCGGATCGGGACCGGAAAAGCCTTGGGCTGGGCCGGCGGCAGCACGCTGGGCTCGATTTCGAAGAAGGAGAAGAGATCGTCGAGATACATCGATTGCCCGGCGATCTGGGTAAAACCCAGAAGGATCTTCTGGAACAGCCCGTTGAGTCGCAGGAACGAGCCCGAGAGAAAGGCCAGGTCACCGATGGTGAATTCGCCGGTAATGGTGCGCCAGACGATAAAGCCATAGGCGCCGTAATAGGTGAGGCTGGCAATGGCCGAAAATACCGCGCCCCAGCCGGCCCGTAAGGCGGCGACCCGGCGGTTTTCGAGATAGATCTGGTGCGCCAGGCTCCTGAACCGCTCGATCAGGAAATCCCCCAGCCCGAACAGCTTGATTTCCTTGGCGGTTTCCGCGCTCGCCCCGACATGGCGGATATATTCGAGCTCGCGCCGCTCCGGCGTGCGCCAGCGGCTGAGCATATAGGCCAGCGTGTTGAACCGCGTTTCGCCCCACACGGCTGGCAGAAAGCTCAGCGGCAGCAGCAGGATCAGCCACGGCGCATAGAAAAACAGCCCCGCCGCCAGGGTGATGACGGTAAGAATGTCCTGCGCCTGTCCGAACATCTGGCTCAAAAGCGCATTGCGCCCGGCCGCCTGCCGGCGCGCCCGTTCCAGTCGGTCCTGATATTCGGCGCTTTCGAAATGGGTCAGGTCGAGCTTTGCCGCATGCGCCATCAACTCGACGCTGACCGTGTTCGAGTGCAATTCGGAGAGGATCGAATCGACCAGTCCCGTGGCGCGGGCGATGATGTCATTGACGAGCACCAGCGTCAGCTCGATCAGCAGCAGCGTCACGATCGGCCCCAACAGTCCGCTCTGCCACCAGTCGGCAAAGCCGGGTCCCGGCGCCTCAAGCGCGATCAGCCGCACCACCTCGTCGATGATCAGCTTGCCCACGTAAAGTGTCGCGATGGGCTGCAGGGCGGCGATGAGGCGCAGCCCGATACTGGCCGCGGTCAGCGGCTTGCTGGTGCGCCAGATCTGCGCCACCAGCCGCCCCAGATGGCGCAGATTGTCGAGTCGCTCCTTGAGCGTGGGATTTTCATCGGGAAGCGGAGGAGGGCGACGCCCGGGAAGATCGGTCATGACAAGAGTTTAGCGAGGTGCGAGCGAGACGGGAATGGGGTGAGGCATCAAATCGATCGCGCCAAGCCTGACGCGCCACGGCTGTCCTGCGGGGCGACCGCCGCGACCCTGAAAACTGCGTCCGTGATCGAGCTCGTCACACTCGCGCTGGCGGGCGTTGTTCCGTTCAGTCACACGCCGCTCACCGAAGCTTTCGCAAGAAGGAAAGAATTTTAAATAATTAGTTCTCCGCCTGAAGGCGAATTATCAGCATGTCAGCGCAAAGCTGACCATGTTTCTAGGAGATGGTCATGATCGTGAGTATGAATTCTTCGTTTTCTGCGCGTATCAACACCGTTAAGCCTGCTGCTGAGCGTGAAGAGGGTGCCGTTTCGGCTTCGAATATCGACATTTCTCACCAAACAGATACTGACTGCGATAAGACGATAATTACCGCCTATTTTAAAGCCATCGATGATGCGCTGCGAGAACTGACGCTATCAGCCTCAGTCATAGGTGCCTCGAAATCGAGAGTAGAGGGCAATAAAACTTTCGTACGTAACCTGATCGACGCCAATATTCGCGGTGCCGGCCAACTCATTGATGCAGATCTGCTCGAAGAGGCTATCAAGCTGAAGGCCCTGCATACACAGGAGCAAATCGTCAGTCAATCGCTGGGAATCGTAAATAACAACTCCCAAAGTAGTCTGCAGCTAATTGATCTGTTTGTCTGAATCTTTATTGGAGCTTGGTTGGGCCGTGTTGACGAACGCTTTGTCCAAATCATTGCGTGGCTGCTTCCAAGCTTCCTTGTAAAGCGCGTCGCGTTTCTTTCAGATCCACTCCCGGCGTTTTAGCCCTAAACCAGTTCCCACTTTCGGCAGACATGCTCTAAAAGCCCGCAGGAACCCCGTTTATGAGTGTGACCTAAGGCAAATTTCGCAAAAATCCTGCCAGGTCGCCGGTCACGTGGTGCACATGCGGGCCGGTCGTCCGCCCGAGTTCCCAGGCGTCCACCTGCTCATGGGCAAAGTCTTCCCCGGCAACGACTTGCACCGTGGCCATGCCCTGTTCATGCGGCACGACAAGATTTTTTTCCAGATCGTCGAACATGATGGCGCAGGTCGGGTCGATCCCGTGGCGGGCAAAGAACCCGTCATAGGCTTCCTTGTGCGGCTTGGGCACATAGGTCATGGCGCGAATGTCGTGCACATGTTCGAACAGATCGTCTCCTCCGAGCTTGCGCAGCACCGAGCGTGCGTGGCCGGTATCGCCATTGGTCAGAATGAACTTGCGCCCGGGCAGATCGGCGATGGCCGCGATCAGTTCGGGATGCGGCTGAACCGGAGAATAGTCGATGGCATGCACCGAGTTGAGGAAATGGTCGGGGTCGATCCGGTGCTGCTGCATCAGCCCGTTCAGCGTCGTGCCGAAATCGCGATAATAATCCTTTTGCAGCTTGCGTGCTGCGGCAAATTCGAGCCGCGTGACATCCATCACGTAGTGGGTGATGCGGATATCGATCTGCGCAAACAGATTGCATTCGCGCGGATAAAGCGTGTTGTCGAGATCAAAGACCCAGTCGGTGACATGGGACAGGCGGGAAGCGGCAATGGTCATGTTGCCATCATGCCATAAAATCGCCTCCGCTTCATCTGGGAAAGTGCGGGTCCGCCGAGCCGGCAAAAAGACACGCCCGCAGCGCCCGGGGCCAAAACAAAACCCTCCCCCGCGAGGCGGGAGAGGGACGCTGGTGTCTTTGGTGCCCTCTTTCCCGTCCACGGAGAGGGCAGGAAGGGAGGGAGGCGTTTTGTCGGGCGGGGGAGAGCCGAAAGGCTCCGTCCTTACTCCGCCGCTTGGTTGGCGGTGACGCTCAGGCCCAGCGCCGAGATCAGGCCCGCCGGGTTGGCGGCAGCGGCGCTCAGCACGAGAAGCGAGGTCGGGGTGGCCGGACGCAGGGCGACTTCGAGGCTGCGCGGATCGTCAAGGAAGGTGTTGACCGCCGGCACCACCAGATCGTTCAGCGCCGGAATGCCGACCTGGCTGACCATGGCCGGGACCATCGCCTTGAGGCCTTCGACGAACTGGGCGCGATCGGCGCCGGACTGGGCGGCGAACATGTCGATCAGCTTGCCGGCGAGCGAGGCGTCGTCATAGCGAAGGCTGGTGCTGGTCAGGGTCAGCGCCTGCAGCATTTCCATGCCGAGCATCATCTGCTGGGCCTGGGCTTCTTCGCTCATGGGGTCGAGGCCGGAAGCCTGCGAGGCATAGATCTTTTCAAGCAGCGCCGGAGTGAAGCCGGCAAGGTCGATGGTGAAATCGATGGCGCCGACATCGGCGAAGTCGATCAGGAACTGGTCGATCGCCATATGGCCGTCCGCCATGGACCAGGTCATCGACTGCACGATATCGCCATTGATTTCGCTCAGGCCCAGCGCTTCGATGACAGCGCCCGAAGAGGGATCTTCTTCCCCGGTGGCCGACAGATCCGCCCAGATGCCGGCGATGGTGAAGTCCGAGACGATGTCGGCCAATTCGCCAGCCTCGTCATAGCTGAACACATTGACCGCTTCCGCGCGCTCGAAGGACAGGAAGTCCTCGCCATCGCGCGTGATCAGCAGCGGCCCCGTGGTCATGCTGCCGATGGTCTGCATCAGCGTCACGGCGTTGATCTTGTCGGCAGGCGGCAGATAGAGGTCTTCGGCGACGATATTGCTCAGCGTCAGCTGGCCGGCGGGTTCGTTGGAAAATTCGGTGTCGATATCGGGAACGGTGAGCTTCTGCACGGTAAAGCCGCCATCATCGGTTTCAGCGACGCCGGAAAAGGTCAGCTCGGTGTCGATGGTGACGGCCTCGTCGAGGCCGACAAACGACACGGTGACGCCATCCACGGTGATGGTGTCGCCCTCGACGCTGGCCGGGCCAAAACTGAAGTCGTAGCCCCCCACCTTGTAGGTCTGGGCGATCCGGTCGACAAAAGCCTGGGCGTCGAGCGCCATTGCCGGTTGCAACATGGCCAGAGTGGCCAGTCCGGTAGCCAGCATCAAGCCATTGGTCTTGGTGATCGTCATCATAGTCTGCGTCTTCCTAGATGGTATTGCGGCCGCGGCCTTTTCGTCTGAGCGCGCGCGGTGTCCGGTGGAAATTGCTCCTGGCCCGCCCAATTGCAAGCCATTCGCGGCGGAAATGCGTTCTGATGTTTAGCAGGAGTATATTTCGCGCCAATGTCGAACCCTGTTCCGGGGTATGGTTCAGCCCGCTTCGAGAAATTGTCGATAGGCGGGGTTATCCGTCTCGTCCCAATAAGGAAATCCGATGGCCTCGATATGGGCGAAGAAGTCGTGGCGCGTCTCGCGCGGCACCTGTACCCCGACCAGCACACGACCATAATCGGCGCCGTGATTGCGATAGTGGAACAGCGAGATGTTCCAGGCGTCATTGAGCCCTTCGAGGAATTTGAGCAGGGCGCCCGGTCGCTCGGGAAACTGGAAGCGGAACACCATTTCGTCGCTGAGCCCGCCAGCGCGCCCGCCCACCATATGCCGGACATGGAGCTTGGCCACCTCATTGTCAGTCATGTCGGTGACCTGCAGTCCGTTGGCGGTGAGGGTTTCGACGATGTCGCGCTTTTCCCCGTCGCCGCCCGAGAGTTTTATGCCCACAAAGATATGGGCGCTGGCGCCATCGGCGTAGCGATAATTGAATTCGGTGATGGCGCGCCGGCCGAGCAGGCGGATAAAGGCACGATAAGAGCCCGGCCGCTCGGGAATGGTGACCCCCAGCAGCGCCTCGGCCCGTTCACCGATTTCGGCGCGTTCGGCCACATAGCGCAGCCGATCAAAATTGACATTGGCGCCCGAATTGATGGCGATGAGCGCGCCGTGCGGCGCGTTGCCGTCCTCGACGTCACGCCGCAACCCCGCCAGCGCCAGCGCGCCTGCCGGCTCGGTGATGGCGCGGTGATCGTCGAAAATATCCTTGATGGCGGCGCAGATTTCGTCGGCGCTTACCGTGACGATGTCGTCGAGCAGCTCCCGGCAGAGGCGGAACGTCTCGTCCCCGACCTGGCGCACCGCCACGCCATCGGCGAACAGGCCCACCTGGTCGAGCGCCACCGGATGCCCGGCGGCAATGGCAGCCTTCATGCTGGCCGCCTCCTCGGGCTCGACGCCGATGACGCGGATTTCGGGCCGTAGGAATTTGACGAAACTGGCGATGCCGGCCGCTAGGCCGCCCCCGCCGATGGGCACATAGATCGCCCCGATCGGCTCGGGATGCTGGCGCATCAATTCGAGCCCCACCGTGCCCTGGCCGGCGATGACATCGGGGTCGTCGAACGGGTGTACGAACACATAGCCATGCCGCTCCGCCAGCCCGGCGGCATGGGCGCGGGCGGCGTCGAATCCGTCGCCGAACAGCACCACTTCCCCGCCCAGCCGCTTGACGGCGTTGATCTTGATCTGCGGCGTCGTCGTGGGCATGACGACGACCGAGCGGATGCCCAGCCGCGTCGCCGACAATGCCACGCCCTGCGCATGATTGCCCGCCGAGGCGCAGATCACCCCGCGCGCCCGCTCTTCCGCGCTCAAATGCACGATGCGGTTATGCGCGCCGCGGATCTTGAATGAAAATACCGGCTGCAAATCTTCGCGCTTGACCAGGATCGTGCGCCCCAGGCGCTCGGACAGCAGCTCCATCGGCTCGAGCGGGGTTTGCACCGCCACCTCATAGACGGACGAGGTCAGGATCTTGCGGACATAGTCGGTCATGAAACGCTCCGGAACAGCCAGGCGCGACAAAGCCCCGGCCAGCCGAAAAGTCAACTCACATGGCCATGTTCAGCGCTCAGCTCAGCAATTGCCAGGTCTGGTAACCCGCCAGCCCGATCACCAGCATGCCGACCAGCAGCATCAGCCTTTGCGCGGGAATGATGCGCACGACAAAGCCGGCCAGCGGTGCCGCCAGCACCCCGCCGACCACCAGCCCGGCTACCGACCAGGCATGCGAGGCGAGCCCCTCCGCCTCCTCCCAGTGCCCGCTGAGCAGCGCTACGACGAAGGCCGCCGATATGGCGGTGGTGACGAAGAACTCCACCGTGTTGACCGTGCCGACCACATAACGCGGCGCCGCTCCCGACCCGATCAGGCTCGAGGTGACGATCGGCCCCCAGCCCCCGCCGCCGGCGGCGTCGACAAAGCCCCCGGCAATGCCGAGCGGCAGCACGATCTTGGTCTGGGGTTCCTTATATGGGCGCCTGACGCCCAGCGCCCGGAAGAGAATATAGACGCCGAGCAGTGCCAGATAGGTGGTGACCCAGGGCCGCAGCACCGCCCCGTCGATGGCGGTCAGCACATAGGCCCCGAGCGCTCCGCCGACGACCCCGGCCGGCGCCAGCCGCCAGAACAGCCGCCAGTTGACGTTTTTGTGGCTCACATGGCTGGTGGCCGAGGCGGCGGTGGTGAACATCTCGGCCGCGTGTACGCTGGCCGAGGCGGCGGCGGGCGTGACGCCGAAGGCGAGCAGGATGGTCGAGGATACCACCCCATAGGCCATGCCCAACGCGCCATCGACGATCTGCGCGAAAAACCCGACCAGGGCGAAGATGAAGAATTCAACCGGCACTCAGGCGCCTCCTCCAGCCCACAAGGCGCGATTCTGGAGGAGACTTGCCGCTTGTCGCAATGATTTCTTCGCCCGGGGGCGCCGCGCCGGCCACAAGCATGGGGAAAACCTCTTACCCGGACCTCGCCATCGATATGCCGCGCCCTACCGCCACGGGGCGTCGTCCCTAGCGCACGATCAGCGTCCCGGCGCCGAATTCGGTGAACAGCTCGACCAGCACCACATGCGGCTGCTTGCCGTTGAGGATCACCACGCCCTCGACGCCATTGTCGAGCGCTTCGAGGCAGGTTTCGACCTTGGGAATCATGCCGCCCGAAATCGTGCCGTCGGCGATCAGCGCCTTGGCGTCGGCGACGCTCAATTCGGGGATCAGCTTGCCGTTCTTGTCGAGCACGCCGGGCACGTCGGTCAGGAACAGCAGGCGCTTGGCCCCGAGTGAGCCGGCAATGGCGCCGGCGAAGGTATCGGCGTTGATATTATAGGTATTGCCATCGCGGCCCGGCGCCACCGGCGCGATGACCGGGATCATTTCCGAACGGGCCAGAAGGTCGAGCAGGGTGCGGTCCACCTCGACCGGCTCGCCGACAAAACCCAGATCGAGCACACGCTCGATATTGGAGGTCGGGTCCTTGACCTTCTTTTCGGCTTTTTTGGCAAAGACCATGTTGCCGTCCTTGCCGCACAAGCCAATGGCCCATTCGCCTTCGGCATTGATCAGCGCGACGATTTCCTTGTTGATCGAGCCGGCCAGCACCATTTCCACCACTTCCATGGTGCGCTGGTCGGTGACGCGCAGGCCGCCCTCGAATTTGGATTCGATGCCGAGATTTTTCAGCATCGACGCGATCTGCGGCCCCCCGCCATGCACGACGATGGGGTTGACCTTGGATTGCTTCAACAGCGCGATATCGCGCGCGAAGGCCTGGCCCAGCGTGGCGTCTCCCATGGCGTGGCCGCCATATTTGACGACGACGGTCTTGCCTTCATAGCGCTGCATATAGGGCAGGGCCTGGGCGAGAATTCCAGCGTCGTGGCTGAACCGATCGGTGGCGGCTTGGTCGGACATGGGTATGATGTTTCCCTGGCTAGGCCTGCAGTCGGGCAATGGGTCTAGTCGATTTTCCGTTCCGTTTAAATCGGCAAGCCCGACAAAATCATGTTGATCGATCCAATTGTCCCCCATTTGCGTATCGAGGGCAAACCGGCGCCTTGCGCTGCGCCAGACCGTGCCGGTTCGCGGAGGTTCGTTTGACCATGACCATTAGCCCAGCTTCGCGCGAAGTGGCCGATCTGATCGCCCGCTGTGCCCTGCGCGACCGCGTCGCCTTTCGTCTGCTCTATGAACGCACCAGCGCGAAACTCTTCGGTGTCGTGCTGCGTATCTTGCGCGACAGGGGGGAAGCGGAAGACGCGATCCAGGATGTTTATGTCAAGATCTGGCAACGGGCCGATCGGTTCGTGGTTGGCCAAACCAGTCCGATCAGCTGGCTGGTGGCGGTGGCGCGCAATCATGCGCTCGACCGGGTGCGGGCCCGCCGCCCCGCCGCCGAGGATCTCGATGTGGCGGTCGAGCTGGCCGACGAGGCGCCGACCCCCGACCGCCTGGCCGAGGCCAGCGAGGAGGGCGCGCGCATCGAGAAATGCCTTGCCACCCTCGAGCCCGACCGGGCCGAGGCGGTGCGCGGGGCCTATCTCGATGGCTTCAGTTACGAGGAGCTGGCATCGCGCTATGCTGTGCCGCTCAATACGATGCGAACCTGGCTGCGGCGCAGCCTGATCAAACTGAGAGAGTGCCTGGCGCCATGAACGGAGAACGCGACGAAGACGAAAAGCCCGCCGGTTCGGCGCTTGTGGCCGAATATGTGCTGGGCCTTCTCTCTCCGGCCGAGCATGAACAGCTCGCCCGCCGCATCGCCGCCGACCCCGCGCTTCAGGCCGAGCGCGATTTCTGGTCCAGCCGCTTTGCCGCGCTCGATGACCAATTCGCGCCGGTCGAGGCGCCCGCGCGGGTGTGGCCCGCGCTTGAAAAGCGCCTCTTCCCCGTCGCCGCCAAAACCCCCTGGTGGGACAGCTTGGCCCTCTGGCGCGGCATTGCCGCCGGTGCCTTGAGCGTGGCAGTCGCCACCATCGGCTTTTCCCTTCTGCGTCCCGCGCCCGATTCCGCCGCTCTGGCCACCCAATTGGTGGCAGCCCTGCGCGCCGAAGGCAGCGATGTGCAATTCGTTGCCCTTTATGATGGCAGTGGCGCGGTGCGGCTGACGGCGCTTTCCGGGGCTGACGTGCCCAATCGCGACTATGAGCTTTGGGCCATCCAGGGCGGCGGCGCGCCGATTTCCATGGGTGTCGTCGCCATCAATGCCCGCAGCGTCGTCGCCTTGACCCCCGAAGTCAGCGCCGGCTGGGGCGAGGGCTCGGTTCTGGCCATCACCCTCGAACCCAAGGGTGGCGCCCCCGGCGGTATCCCCTCCGGCCCCGTCGTCGCCCAGGGAGCCGTCACCCGCATTTAAAACAGGACAAACCCCGGCCTGCGCCGGGGTGGCGTAGACCGGCGCGACGCGCGGGCGCCATCGACGCCCGGAGCGCTGGTCTGAGACAAAAGGCCGATGATGCCGACGAACGCTTGCATTAAGAAAAACAGGATCGCCGCCTCCACCAAGCGGACGCGTCGAAACTTTCTGCCGGCGATGTCAGGTTGCGCAAGAGCGACCTGCGTGCCATCCTCGGCACCGTCGAAGTCCATACCGACTAAGTATGTTTTCTCGCCAGCAAAGATGTCTTACAGGGCGCGGTCGCCAACGAAAATCTAAAGAAGAATGGTGTTCAGTCTTTAGGACCGAAATGGCGCACCCTAATGCCGAGATATCGAACGAATTGTTTGAGATTCTTGAGGAATGGGACAGCTATCTTAAGCATCTAAATTGGACTGATAAGCGGGTGCCGCCATGCCCGTAAAAGACCGGAGTAAATGCTCGGCACGAAAGCGCCTTCCTCCCTTGTCCATCCGGTTCACCGAAGCTGAACGGGCAGAGCTTGAAAAACTCTCAGGTACACAACCGCTTTCGGCCTTCATCAAGTCCAAGATATTTTATGGGGGCGCGGAGAAGCCAAAAGTAGCGTTGGCGAGAATCTTGGCTGCCCTTGGCAGCAGCGACCTTGCATCATCTCTGGAGCGGTTATCCCGCGCGGCAGATGCGGGGAGCTTGTATGTCGATGACGATACCGTTCGGGCGTTGCATCGTGCGTTTAATCAGATTGCGTCGATGCATTTTCATCTGCTTTGCGCGTTGGGCAAACGCCCTAAACACCCACCCGCGTTTTTTGACGTTGGTAGCGAACCATGATTTTGGTTGGCTCGCAGCGTGGCGGTGCGGGGGAACTCGCCCGCCATTTGCTCAATGATAAAGACAATGATCATGTGACGGTGCAGGAATTGCGCGGCTTTGTCGCCCGTGATTTGCAGGGGGCGTTGAACGAAGCCCATGCGGTGTCATTGGGGACGAACTGCAAACAATTCTTGTTCTCGCTGAGCCTCAACCCGCCCAAAGATGCGGGTGCGAGCGTCGATGATCTGTTGCGGGCGGCGGATAAGGCCGAAGAAAAGCTGGGCTTGTCCGGCCAGCCTCGCGCCGTGGTTATCCATGAAAAAAATGGTCGCCGTCATGCTCATGTCGTGTGGTCTCGCATTGACGGGCAAGCGATGCGGGCGGTGCCGATGTCGTTTTTTAAGACCCGCCTGAATGTTTTGTCCAAAGACCTGTTCCTAGAACACGGTTGGGACTTACCAGACGGCTACCGCGAAAACGGCTGGAAAAATCCGCTTAATTTTTCCCTTGCCGAATGGCAGCAAGCCAAGCGGATTGACCTTGATCCGCGTGAGATCAAACAGCAATTCCGCCACGCCTGGGGACAATCCGACAATCTGCCCAGCTTCAAAGCGGCCTTGGAGGATCGCGGATATTTTCTGGCACAGGGTGATCGGCGTGGCTTTGTCGCCACCGATATTCATGGTGAAGTTTATTCCGTTTCCCGTATGGCAGGTGTAAAAACCAAAGAGCTTCAGGCGCGATTGGGCAGCCCCCAATTACTGCCCAGCGTGAATGAAGCGAAAGCCGATACGCATAAGCGTATCTCCGCCCGCCTGCGGAATCATCTCAAATCCGTTCGCGCTGAACAGCAACAAGCCTTGCAACCGTTGCAACAAAAACGCCTGCAAATGGTCACGCGTCACCGCATGGAACGGGACATGCTGGAACGTGGCCAAGAACGCCGCTGGAAAGCCGAAACCGCCGAACGCAGCGGGCGGCTTCGCACTGGCATTAAAGGCGCGCTCGACTTCATCATTGGCCGCGCGGCAGCGATGAAAAAGCGCAATGAGCAAGAAGCGTATCAATGCTTTTTGCGCGACCGCGCCCAGCGGGAGGCGTTGTTTAAATCTCAATCTGCCGAAACGGCCACGCTGCACAAGCTATACGCCGACCTATCGGCACGCCAGCGACAAGACCGCCAGCACCTTGCGGCCAAAATCGGCCAGATGCTGCGCCTGACGCGTAAAGCCGAACATATCCCAGAGCATCATCCATCCCGCCAGCGCCAGCCTGATCGCGGCGCGGATTTCAGCCTTTGATTGGAGGCAACCCCATGAACTTGCTCGTATCTGCCGAACGCCGGAATGCGACCACGCAGCCCTTGGGAACGGCCTCATGGCTCAACACAGATGAGGCTGTTCCCGCCTATCGCACCGGGGATTTGTGGTTGGGGCGCGAACCTAACCACCGCGCGGTGGGGTATAATGATGACCGCCATGTGTTGCTGGTGAGCGGTACACGTTCGGGCAAAGGCGTGTCGGTGATTATTCCCAATCTGTGCCTATGGCCGGGATCGGTGGTGGTGATCGACCCCAAAGGCGAAAACGCCATGGTCACGGCCAGACGGCGCGGTAAGGGATCGAGCTGGTCGCAGGGCATGGGGCAGCGCGTCCATATCTTTGACCCCTTCGGTGAGGTCAAAACCGCCCATGATGATTTTGCCGATCTGCGGGCGGCGTATAATCCCATCGACCTGATCCGCACCTATCCAGCGGATGCCGTGGATGACGCGGCGCGGATGGCCGAAGCCTTGATCGTATCGGAAAACACATCCGAACCCTTCTTCGATGATTCCGCCAAAAACATCGTCAAAAGCCTGATCCTGCATATCGCCAGTGCCAATTACCTATCGGACGAGGCACGCAATCTGCTGACCCTGCGCCATATGCTGGTGGCGGGTGATGATAGCTTGGGCGTGCTCACCGCACTCAACGGATCGGAGGCCACGGGCATGGCGATGTTGTTTCGCCGGATGCAGGACAATCCCGCTTATGGCGGCGTTGTATCGCGCAGCGGCGCGATGCTGGAAGAATTGCTTGAATCCTCCCCGCGCACATTGATGTCCGTGTTACAGGTCGCCCGCACGAATACGGATTTTCTCGATAGTCCCAAGCTGCAATCCAGCCTGTCACATTCAACCTTTGCGCTGCGTGACCTTAAACAAACCCGCACCAGCCTGTATCTGTGCTTGCCGCAACGGTATATGGCCAGCCATTACCGTTGGCTTCGCATGATGGTGACGCTGATCTTGGGTGAGATGGAGCGCACCCCCAAGCAAAATGCCCAGCCCGTATTGATGGTGCTGGATGAGTTTCCTGCGCTTAAACGCATGACCGTCATTGAAAACGCCGCCGCCCAAATCGCGGGTTATGGCGTCAAGCTGATGTTTGTGGCGCAAACCCTCGCCCAGCTCAAAGACATTTATAAAGACAATTGGGAAACGCTCGTCGCCAATGCGGGCATAAAGCTGTTTTTCGGCAATGATGACCATTTCACGCGCGAATATGCCGCCAAGCTGATCGGTGAAACCGAAACCCGCCGTTGGGCATCGACCGCCAGCATCACCACCGGACATTCTCAAACACAAACCACAGGCATGCAGATCGGGCTATCGGCCAACATGACCAAAGGCCGCTCATCCAGTTCCGGTTTTAGCGGCTCAAGTTTCAGCGCCAATTCCGGTATATCGAGCAGCCGCACGTTGGGTATCTCAGAAAGCCAAACCAGCAGCCAAGGCCACACCACCAACCAAAGCCGCACCGAGGGCGTGAATGAGAGCGTCCATAAACGCTATCTCATCACGCCCGATGAAATAGGCCGCCTGTTCGGTGATCGCAGCCGTCCCGCGATGCTGGTGTTGATGGCTGGCAAACAACCCTTAGCGTTACGCCGCGCTGCGTATTATTCCGATGCGTTTCTGGCAGGCCGCTTTGATCCGCACAAAGACCACGCGCCGCCCAAACCGCTGGCCCAAATCATCAGCCAAAGGCAGGAACAAGCCGCCAAAGCCGAGCGGCAAAAACGTATCGAGCAGGAAATACAGCGCGAGCGACAAAAGCAACGCGAATGGGAATCCTCGCTTCCTCATGCGGTGCTGGCGGCCTTGCAGGAGTATTTTGCTCCTGCCTTTGGCCTTTGGGAACTGGTGGCCGAGGTCGCCCCAACGGTCTTCAAAACACTGGTGATCGCAACGGCGGTGCTTACCGTCGCCGGATGTGTCATTGCGCTGTCGATGGCATAATACAGCTTTTTCTGCCGCGCTGAACGATGGGACTATTGACCTATTGAAAGTGCGTACCATTTTTGGTACATTAAGAAGATGACAGAGCCTACTATGAAACGCTTGCCCGCGCGTTTTTTCGCCACACAGAACGGTGCAGAACCCGTTCGGGACTGGCTTTTGGGTTTATCGGCGGATGACCGCAGGATGATAGGCGCGGACATTCAGACTGTCGAATTTGGGTGGCCGGTGGGAATGCCCACTTGTCGTTCTATCAGCGGGCGAAAAGGTCTGTGGGAAGTGCGCAGCACCTTGTCTGACGGGCGAATAGCCAGAGTGTTTTTCTGCATTCAGGCAGGGCAGATGGTTTTGCTCCACGGTTTTGAAAAGAAGACCCAGAAAACGCCCGATCATGAAATTGAAACGGCCGTTAGGCGTATGAAAGGATTGTGAGAATGGCAGAGATAGAAAAAGGTCACATTGGCTCGTCCTTCGACGATTTTTTGGATGAGCAGGGAATCCGCGAGGAAACCACGGAAGTCGCTGTGAAGCGTGTCATCGCTTGGCAGCTTGCTCAGGTTATGCAGGAACAGCACATCACCAAAGTTGAAATGGCGCGGCGTGTCGGCACCAGTCGGGCGCAGCTTAACCGCTTGCTCGACCCCACTAACGACTCGGTGACGCTGGGTTTGCTTACCCGCGCGGCTCGCGCTGTCGGGCGGAATTTGCGTCTGGAACTGGCATAGCTATCTTGATGAGCGGATATAAAATCCAAAGCCACAAAAGCCTGTTCGATGAAATGAAAGCGATAGCGCGCGGCGAAAAACCCGCCCCCGTTGATGCGGCTATGCTCAGCGTTGAATCGGCGGAAATGCGGTTAAAATCGCTGGCGGATGTGGCAAGGGTGCCACTCACCACATCCGACTAGCGATCTCGCGCTCATCCTGCCCCAACACTTGCGTATAAATCGCCGTGGTGGACAGGCTGGCATGGCCCAACCACCGTTGCACCAATGTTATCGGAATGCCTGATCGAATGGCGTGAACGCCAAACCCGTGGCGCAATCCTTTGGGTGTGGATTGCAGGCCGGGCAGGATGTTGGCCTGACGCATGACGGCTTTGACCAACTGCCACGCATGACCGCGTGAGAACGGCCATAGGCGAGCGTCAACAGGTGTAAGGGTCATCAGCCTTGCCAGCACGTCATCCGGCACCGGAATTTCCCGCACGATGAACGCGCCGCGCTTTTTGAGGGACTGAACGGCAATAGTGCCGTCCTCGGTGTTGATGGCATTTTCCGTCATCGCCAATGCCTCAGAAATCCGGCACCCCGAATACGCCAGCACCAGGCACAACGCCCCCAAATCTTTACGCGGCGATGCTTGCGCCGCCGCGATGAAGCGCAGACGTTCATGCGAGGTGAGATATTTGCGTTGGCCGTTGCGGCCATACAGGCTGGCGGCGTGTGGGGCGGACGATGGTTTCATGTGTTTTCTGCTCGGCGGACATGGACTGCCGAGAAGGGAAGACATGACAGAATTGCACATTCTGTTCACACCGCATCCAAACCCCTTAAAATCCGGGGCTTTGGCTTGGGTTCGCCGTTGAGTTTTCGTAGCAGTCAAACCGCCATGAGGCAAGTCAAAAGCGCCCGTTTCCGGCGCATAAGACAGAATGTGCAATTCTGTCATCTCTCATGGCGTCGCCCTGTCAAATAACTCTCCGGCGCGTCAACTGTTCCGGCTGATTCCTTATTTGTTGCTCGCGCCCCGGCAAACAGTGGATGCAAAAATGTCTGTTATGGTTCTTATTTTTGGCGTTGTGCTGTTCCTCGTTGGGCGGTGGCTGGTCGGGATTGGTTGGTCATTTACGGGCTCGTCAGCCAGCGCATTCACCGTTGGAGGCCACACCACGTTTTACGAGGGTTATAGCGGAGCAGGCGGTTTTTTTGGCTGGGTAATCGGCACGTTGCTTAAGCTGCTAGGCACCCCGTTTTTCTTCTACGGCATCGCGTGTGTGATTTGGGCGGTGTACGGCCTGCTGACGCAAAGTGATGTGGGATTGCCCTTCTGGGACAACATCGTTGAAGGATGGAACAAAGCGACCAACTCCAATCGTGGTCTTTATTCTCTTTCAGATACGGGCTCTGTGATCATCAACGAACCCACGACCTATGGAACGCGTGCGCCGGATTGATCGGCTGGAAACCCAGTTTATGCCGTTGTTTTAGGATTTTGAGCATGACCCCCCAATATCGTAACCAGCCCAGCCGCAAGGTGGGATCGCGCACGTTCATCTGTAAATTGGCCGCCTTCGGCGTAGCAGCCATATTTACGGGCGCAAGCTTCGCATTGGCGCAGGATGACACTTCGTTTCCGCCGCTCGTGACTGACCTTTTGCCTGCGTACAACCTCGCGCAAGGATCGTTTCCTGCGGTGGTCGGCATCACGCCCGGCATAACTTTTGCCGAAGCCGAGACCATTTTAAGCCCACGCGTTTTGAGCAGCATGAATGTGACCGAGGAAATATTCAGCCTCACGCATCCAAGTGACGGGCGCACGTTCGGTTTGGCCTTTCGTACGTGGTTTTATACCCATCTGACGACCGACGTGCCAAAGGCCAGCGACTATTTCTCCGCCACGCTGACAAGCGGTTTAACGGGCGGGCGGATCGCGAGTATCACGCGGCGCGTGAGCTATTCTCAAACGCCAGCCCAGCTTAAACCCAACTTTGAGCAAACCGTTGAACAGGTGGTCGCCACCTATGGGCAACCCAGCGTCCAAAGGGGCAGCACGCTGTATTACCTGTACTGGAACGGCGCACTGGATACGTCAGGCTCCGAAGCCCGATTGAACCAATGCCAATATGTGAGCCAGCGCCGCTATTACAAATTCGACCAACATCGCACTGACAAATATCCGGATTGCACCGCGCTAATCGAAGTCTCGCTCACTCGCGATTATGATGTGAGCAACTTGCTGCGGGAATTTGCCGTCGATGTGACGGACTACCGCCGAATTTTCGATGATGCGACAATGGTGGATCAATACTTACTCGACGGCCTTAATGCCGCTCAAGGAATTGGCGGCGGTGCGGGTGTAAGCCTCTAACCGCGCACCGTGGCCGCACGATATTTCAGGACACAAACATGCTTATGAAACGCACCTTGCCCGCCGCATTGTTTTGCGCGGTATCGCTGCCAGTTTTGGCACAAGACATTGTTTGGCAACAGCAAGTCGATGTTCCCATCCATGACAATCTGCCCGAAGGCATCGCCCTTGATATTCTGGGCATAGCGTCGGGGCATTCCCCCCAACAGGTCAAACAGGCGCTTATTGCCTATGCCCCCGTCGATATGCAGCCCGACGACGAAAGCGCGACCTCAAACACGGTTCAAGGTGGTGATCTTGCGGACTCGTACGAATCCGCGTTGACCTCGATCTTGGGCGAGATGCACGCCATGAATAATCCGGCACCCTCAAAAGCCCCGGCATTCTCGGAAAACAATGCCACTCTGACCCTGCGTTCAGGTTCAGGCACGCCCGTCAGCGTGTCGTATCTGTCAACTTACAAGCTGGATCGCGTGTACGGGCTAGAAAACGGTTCTCAGGGTGTGCATGAGACAATCAGCGTCGAATTTTCCGCCCCGTCATCCGGCCAACAAGTCATCCACATACAGCGCGATCTGAGCTATAACAGCCAGCAAGACCAGCCCCGCATCAGCGAAACCGTCGCCGCTCTGACTTCCAAAATCGGTGCGCAACCGATGCCACAGCGAAACGGTTTTGCCTATCTCTGGCAGTTCGACAACGGGCAACACATCACGGATGATGCGTACGCCTACGCCTGCGAGGAGGGTCGATATAGGCGCGACTTCACGCCAGAGAGTATCGCGGGCATAAATCGGGACGGCTGGTGCGATGTATATTTGCTGGTGTCCTTCCGTCAGGGCATTTCACAAGATCACGCCGATACCATTACATTTGCGCTTTATGATAACGAGCGCATCAAAACCAATATCGGCGCGGATTTCGCGTTCTTTAGCGATTATGTGACCCGCTACCGGCAGCAAACAGGCGGATCAGCCCCGACGCTGTGACATGATCCTGACTCGCCCGTAGTCCAGCAGCGCATGCTGGCGGCATCCAATCGGCGTACGGTTGGTCATGGTTCGGTGCTGGTGGAGCAAGACGGCTCCAAGCCCAGCGAGTGGGAGCCATGAGGGGCGGCGATACGCCCTTTATGTTGTGGGGTGCAGGGCGGGCGCAACAGCCCCCTTGCGAGGGATCAAACGCCGATACGTTTGGATGACGGAAAAGCGGCTCGATGCTGCGGCTCCGTCACGGCTTGGGGGATGAAACGGGGGCGAGCATCGCCCCCTTTCCAAGATTGCGGGGGGTAGGGACTACCCTCTGCACATCTTGCCCACCACGGCAACGCCGACATCTCGCCCACCACGGCAACGCCGACATCTCGCCCACCTTAGTTGCGTAACTACTGGCATCGTCAAATCTTGTTCAGGTCGATCTGGTACCCAGCCGCAGCTAACTCCTTGGCCAGAACGAATTTCCAAGCACCCGCGTCATCCCATTTCACATACACGGTGCCAATGTAATCAGAGGGCATTTCTACATCGTCCTTAAGCAGGGCGCATACTCTGCTTCGTCCAAGACGGCCTACGAAATAGCCAAGCTCAAGAATGACATTTTGGCGAGGGCGGGGCTTGTCCGTGGTCTCGTGTTTGCTCCGGCCAACGTCATCTGGGGTTATTAAGACAACCGCGAACCCCACGTTTCCATGCTCAATAAGCTTCTCAGGCACAGTCATGCCCTTGCTGGCCTGCTCATCCAGAATAACGGCTGTTAGGCCTTGCTGCTCGACTAACCGCGCTACCGTTTGCCGAGCGCCGTCATCGTGACCATGCACGATAAAAACTCTTGTCATGTCGGCAGAATGCGTTTCCTGTTTCACAGTGACTGCCGGTGCTTGTTGCTCCACATAAGATTTGAAATCACGCCCGAAGGGAATAATAACGTTCTTTGTAAGTTTTTGGA
>JAHCJW010000063.1 GCA_026126125.1 Devosia sp. | reverse complement strand
GATCCATTTCACCCGCATCGAGGCCTTTGCCCACGAAGCCGAATTTCCTCTCTTTGCCGAGCAGGAATACGACCTGATCGTCTCGCTGCTGCATCTGCAGGCGGTCAACGACATTCCCGGCCATCTGGCGCGGCTGCGCGCCCGTCTCAAGCCCGATGGCTTGTTGATGGCGGCGCTGATCGGGGGAGAAAGCCTGACCGAATTGCGCGAGGCGTTCCTTTCCACCGATCTCGCCCTTTCCGGCGGCGCTTCGGCGCGGGTGGCGCCCATGGTGCAGGTGCGCGATGCCGGCGCCCTGTTGCAGCGCGCCGGCTTTGCCCTGCCGGTGGCCGATGTCGAGACCCATGTCGTGCGCTACGCGCATCCCCTGGCGCTGATGGCCGAACTCAAGGCGCTCGGCGCCGCCAATCCGCTCACCGACCGGCCGCGCCGCCCCGCCACCCGCACCCTGCTCGCCGCCGCCGCCGCCGCCTATGCCGAGCGGGACCAGGACCCCGATGGCCGCGTTCGCGCCACGCTCGAAATCGTCTGGCTCGCCGGCTGGGTGCCGCATGAAAGCCAGCAAAAGCCGCTGCGGCCGGGCAGCGCCAAGATCAGCATGAAGGATGTGCTGGGAAGGGGAGAGCGGGATGACGGAGACAAATCATAACGGATCGTGCCTCTGCGGAGCGGTGCGGTTCGTGGTCAAGGGGCCGCTCGCCCCGCCCTCGGCCTGTCATTGCACGATGTGTCGCAAGCATACCGGACATTTCGAGGCCGGAACCGACGTGCCCAAAGCGGCTTTGACCATCACCGGGGAGGAAAACCTCACCTGGTTTCAGTCTTCCGAAAAAGTGCGGCGTGGTTTTTGCGCCATCTGCGGGTCATCGCTGTTTTTCGACCCGCTTCATCTTGACTGGACCGGCATCATGATGGGGGCATTCGACGGCCCCACCGGGGTGCGCCTGGCCATGCATATCTTCGTCGCCGACAAGGGCGATTATTATGAGATCGCTGACGGGTTACCACAGAACCTGCAATAGAGCCTGTCCCCCGCTCTAGGGAAAAAGACATGCGGCAAAACAAAGAACTAAAGCGAATGGAGCTGATCTGGAAGAAACGCGCCGCGCTTTAAAAAAAGGCCGGCATCGCTGCCGGCCTTTCGACAATCACTTGTCGGAAAACGCTTACGCCGCTTCTTCGTCGTTTTCGGCTTCGGCAGCATCCGCCTTGGTGCGCTTCGGGCTCTTGGCCAGCTGCTTTTCGATCAGTTGCACCGCCTCGGTCAGCGTCAGCTTGTTGACGGCGCTGATTTCGCGGCTCATGCGGTCCATGGCCTGCTCGAACAGCTGGCGCTCGGAATAGGACTGCTCGGGCTGATCATCGGAGCGGTAGAGATCGCGCACGACTTCGGAGATGGCGACCAGGTCGCCCGAATTGATCTTGGCTTCATATTCCTGCGCGCGGCGCGACCACATGGTGCGCTTGACGCGGGCGCGGCCGGTGACGGTGTCCAGCGCCTTCTTGACCTCGTCTTCCTCGGCCAGCTTGCGCATGCCGACGGACTTGATCTTGGCGACAGGCACGCGAAGGGTCAGCTTGTCCTGCTCGAAACTGATGACGAACAGTTCGAGAGTGAGGCCGGCGACCTCCTGCTCCTCGATGTTCACGATCAGGCCGACGCCGTGGGCCGGATAGACGACATATTCGCCGGTCTTGAACCCGAGCCGCTGCTGAGACTTCTTGGCTACCATAGACTGGAACTCCTTTTTGACGCCCCAAAATGGTCGGTTCCTTGCGGCAAGGACCGGCCACTCCTACTCTACTCATGCCCGGAAAACCGGGCCTCGGGCAGCACAAACCCCATGGCCTTCGGGTCCGCTTTTGTCCGAAGAACCAGGCATCAAAGGATGTTGTGTCAAAAAAATCGTGCCATACGGCACGGGTTGGGTGACGGGCTGAGCTGCATATGGAAACACCATAGCACAAAATTTCAGCAAAATCAAAAGGAACGAATCACGCGTGTCGAAGCGGGCCGCAAAAGGGCCACTGAGGGGCGTCAATGACGGGACAAACCCCTGTCTCGTCCCGTTTCGTCCTGTCGTGCCGCGCGCCCGCGGCCGGTCAATCGCCTTCGCCGGGGGCTTCGGAGAAATATTTCTCCAGCTTGCCGGTTTCGCCGTCGCGCTCCTTGGCCTCGGGCATCGGATCGCGCCGCTCGGTCAGGTTCGGCCAGGCGGAGGCAAATTTCCGGTTGAGCTCGAGCCAGGCGTCGAGCCCGCTCTCGGTATCGGGCAGGATGGCCTCGGCCGGGCATTCGGGCTCGCACACGCCGCAGTCGATACACTCGTCCGGATGGATGACCAGCATGTTCTCGCCTTCGTAGAAACAGTCCACCGGGCACACTTCCACGCAGTCGGTATACTTGCAGGCGATACAATTGTCCGTGACGATATAGGTCATACGAGGCGATCCGTACAAAGGTGCCGTTGCCGTGGGGGAGCTAAACGGCCAGTCTCAACGAGACGGTTGCTAAACCCTTTTCTTCTGCTCTGCAAGGCTGCGGCGGGGGACGGATTGGCGCAGCCGGCCGGTGGGAGCGAAAGTCTTGCTCATCGGCCTGCTTCAAACCGGCAGAGCTCCAGGTTTACCGGCCGTGCGCGGCCACTTTCGGCAGACATGCTCTATTCCTCGCCCTCTCCCCGCAGCCTGTCGGTCTCCCGCCTTTCCTTCTTGGTCGGCCGGCCGCTGCCCAGCGGGCGCTCGGCGATGGCCGCCTCATAGGGCGAGAGGTCGGCCTTGGGGGGAGCGGGCGGCGAGATATCCTCATAGAGGCCCTGAGCCTCGCTGGCCGGCCCGCGCCGCGTGCCGCAATCGAGAATGCGCCACACCAGGATCCGGCCATGCAGCGCCATGGTCAGCACATCTCCCGCCCCAACCTTGTGGTCGGAGCGGTCGGTGCGTTCGGAATTGACGCGAATGGCGCCACTATCAATGATTTTCTGGGCCAGCGTGCGTGACTTGACCGCGCGCGAGAAGAACAGGAACCGGTCGAGCCGCTCCTTGCGGAGCGGCGTTTCGCCCGGCCCCGGCAAGGACTAGTCCTTCTTGCCGCGCAGGGCGGCAAGGGCAGCGAAGGGGCTGTCCGGATCGAAAACCGGCTTGCGTTCCTCGCGCTGCGGACGGCGCTCGGGCCGCTCGGTCTTTTCAGGCCGGCTGCGGCTCTCTTCATTCTTGGGCCGCGTATTGGCCGGCCGCGCATTGCGCGGACGCTGCTCTTCGCCCTCGGGGCGGCGCGGCCCCTTGGGACGCTGGCGGTCCTGGCGACGCTCGCGCGCCGGAGCCTCGCCATCGGCAGCCTCGCGCCGACGATTTTCGGGCCGGCGCTGCTCATTCTGGCGGCGACTGCCGGGGAACCAGATCTCGTCGAATTCCGGCTCGGCCGGCACCACCGGCGCCTCGGCGGCGGCCGCTTCAGCCTCGGGGGCCGACGCATCCACCGGCTTGGCTTCCGCCGCCAATCCGGCCTCGGCGATCGATACGGTTTCGGCAATTGGCTCCGCCGCGCTGGCGTCCGTCTCGGCCACCGCGGTTTCCTCGACCACCGTGGTTTCCTCGGCGACCGGCGCATCCACCGCCACCGGCGCGGGCGCCTTGGGCGTGCGACGCACGCGATAGCCGAGCGAGGTCAGGATGGAGGCAAAATCCTCGCCCGAACAGCCGAGCAGGCTGGTCATTTCCACCGTGACCCGGAAGCCGTTGCCCTCGGCGGCGCCATTGGGCAATTCGCCCTGATAGCGGCTGGGATCGATGGCGATCAGCGGGCGGATGATATCGGCCAGACGCTCGAGAATATCGATGCGCACGGCGCGCTTGCCGGCCACCTTGAAGCCGGCGATCTCGTAAAGCCGCACATCGACTTCCGGATCGACGAGGAAGGAGGTGCGGCCCGACAGAACGATATGGGGAATGTCGGTGACGCCGGGCTGGCGCAGGCCCCCATGCTTGAGCGCGAACAGGATCAACGCCAATTCGCGCGGCGCCGGCTTGAGCGACAGCGGCAGATAGAGGTGATAAGCGCCGAACTTGACGCCGAGCTTTCGCAATTTGCCGCGCACATCCTGATCGAGCGCCTTGACCTCGTCGGCCACCGCCGAGCGGGGCAACAGGCCCAGATGTTCGAACAGGCGATAGGCAATACCGCGCGCCGCCCCTTCGATATCGGCCGGCGCTTCGAGCGCCATCACCTGTTCGAGCGTGGTGTTGATATGGTGACGCAGCCACAGGCTCAGGCGGTCCTGCACGCGCTCGAGATCGGGGCCGGTGAGCGATTCGTCGGCCAGAAGAATGATGCGCGGCCGATAGAGCGTGTCGCCCTCGGCCAGTTCGGCGACGACATCGCCCCGCCAGCGCAGGCGACCATCGGTGGCCAGCACGAATTCCTCATTGGGGGCACCCGCCAGCCGATCGGCGCGATTGCGGATCTCCGGGGCCACCACATGGTCGGCCGCGGCGCGGATGCCCTTCGCATCAAGCTCGCCATCGGCGCGCGCAAGGGTGAAGCGGAAGCCTTCGAGCGTGCCGATGAGGTGGCCTTCCAGCCTCACTTCGCCGCGCTCATTGATCTCGGGAGATACCATACGTTTGTCTTTCAGGTGGCGGAGCAGCACGCTGGTGCGCCGGTCGACGAATCTCTGGGTCAGGCGCTCGTGCAGCGCATCACTCAGGCGATCTTCAATGTCTCGGGTCTTTTCGCGCCAATGTGAAGGGTCTGCAAGCCAGTTTTTGCGATTGGCGACAAAGGTCCACGTCCGGATCTGCTTGATCCGATTGCTGAGCGTGTCAATATCGCCCTCCGCATTGTCGCAAAACCGAACCTGCTCGGCAATCCAGTCGTCATTGACAGCCCCAAATCGGCGCAGATCGGTGAAGATCCGGGTGACGATCTCGCCATGCGCAGCCGGCGAAATCCCCTGATAGTCCGGAATCTGGCAACATTCCCAGAGCAGTTTGACCGCTTCGTGGCCACGCGCATGGGTCGCCGCCTCATTGCGCGACAGAAATTCGAGCGCCAGTTGATCCGTGGCCACCGGCACCCGGGTCAGTGCCTTGTCGGCGGGGGACAATTCGAGACTGTCGCGCAGGCGGGTGATGGAAGAAAAATCGAGGACACTGTTGCGCCACTGCAAAATCTTGACCGGCTCGAAATCATGGGTTTCGAGCTGCACCACCAATTCCTCGTCGAAAGCCTCGGTGCCCCCGGTCACGCCAAAGGTGCCGTTGCGCTTGTGCCGTCCCGCACGGCCGGCGATCTGCCCCAACTCGGCCGGGGTCAGCGGCCGGCTCTGGCGCCCGTCGAACTTGGTGTCGTCGGCAAAGGCGACATGGTGGATATCGAGATTGAGCCCCATGCCGATGGCATCGGTGGCGACGAGAAAATCGACGTCGCCATTCTGGTAGAGCTCGACCTGGGCATTGCGCGTACGGGGCGAAAGGGCACCCATCACCACCGCCGCGCCGCCGCGCTCGCGCCTTATCAGCTCGGCGATGGCATAGACCTGGCGGGCGGAAAAGGCGACGATGGCGCTGCGCGTCGGCTGGCGGGAAATCTTTTTCGAGCCGGCATAGAGCAATTGCGAAAAGCGCGGCCGCTCGATGATCTCGGCATGCGGCAACAGCCTGCGGATGACCCCGGCCATGGTCCACGAGCCCAGCAGCAGCGTTTCGTGAAATCCGCGCGCCTTGAGAATGCGGTCGGTGAAGATATGGCCGCGATCGAAATCGGTGGCAGTCTGGATTTCGTCGACGCAGACGCAATCGACATGGATATCCATCGGCATGGCTTCCACCGTCGCCACCCAATAGCGCGGCTTGGCCGGAACGATGCGCTCTTCGCCGGTGACCAGCGCCACCGCCCCCTCACCCACCCGCTCGACCACGCGCGCATAGACCTCGCGTGCCAAAAGCCGGAGCGGCAGGCCGATCATCCCGGTGGGATAGGACAGCATGCGCTCGATGGCGAAATAGGTCTTGCCGGTATTGGTCGGGCCGAGAATCGCCTTGACCGTCTGGGAAGGTGCGGTGGTCATCGCCGCCAATGTAGGGGCTTGGGCGCGGCGTTGCGAGGGCCAATGCACATGTCCCACAAGAGGACAGGTCCAACCGCTGCTTTCGATCGATGTTAAACATCGGAACATAATCAGAACGAACAGGGAGAGAATCGCTGCAGAGGCGCAGTTTCTGCTTTGTTCCAAACCAGCCCTAGTGGTCCTGCCCCCCAAGCCCTACCAGAGCGCTCCCGCCGACCACCCGGCGCCCCGCAATGTGGCGCCAGCGCGTTCACACTGGTTGCCATATGGTTAATTTTGTCGGATCGACCCGATATACTGACGCTCGGTAAAGCCCGATGGCGCCAGCAATATTGGTAAATTTACCCGGCGCCGCCCGGGACGCGGGAGGAAAAAACCGCCAAATTTACGCTTTTCGTGTTGACGGTATCGTTTCGGGACAATCGGCCCCGTTTTGCGGCACGGCCAGGGCAAATTCCTGAAAGGGAACAGTTTTTCTCCCCGCCGCCCCTCGCCATTAACCTTCGGAACAAAAGCGGAGCGAACAGGGATAGAATCGGGTGAAGGCCGACAATCACTTTTTGTTCTGCACCAGATGTGGTGGCCCGTGGCCCTCCCGGCCACAAGGGCGGTCCAAAGCCCCGAAAACCGGCGGAAAATCCGTTTATCAAGGTTAAGAAGCGGTAAATCGACGCCCCAACCACCGCTTTCTTACCGAGTGCTTAGGTGAAAAACAGCCCGACAGTGCGGCGCGTTAACCCACAAAGCCTCATTTCCGGGGCACGCCCGGCGGCAATCTTGGCAAAAAACCCTTTGACCGTTTCATCGCGGGACAGCAGGGCCATCCGCACCTCATCCCTGTCATGGTCGCCAACGGCTTGTTCCGGCAATGCAAATGGCGTCAGCCTCCATCACCCGGACATGCCCGGTAATGGCGAAAGAGGGAGGGGAGGGCAGAGCGGGGCGCAGAGGTCGGGCGGCCCCGTAAAGAAATACGGGTTACAGCCGCGTGCCCACCAGGACCATCGAAAGATCGCCCATCGAGGTGCCGAGCAACACGCGATAGGGAATGAAATAGCCGCTCTCGCCCAGAGGCGCATACCAGATGAGGATGCGGCTGGTGTCGGCGAGATAATTGGTGATTTCCGAGGAGGTGTAATGGCCCGAAATCGGCCGGTAATCGAGCGAGCACGATACCACCGGCCCCTGATAGCCGGTGCGCGGCGAGGTGGCCTCGTCATTGCGGACAAAGCTCATGGCGATATCGAAGCGCTCGACGCCGGTGAAGATCTTGAACTGCCGCTGGCAAAGGCCCTTGTCGAGATTTTTGCCCTTGAGAACGAAGGCGGAAAGAAAATCGCCGACGCCGCGCAGATGGCTGCGCTCGACCGGCACCCGGTCATAGCTTTCGAACACTGGCGGCTCGACCTTGAAGGCGCTGACAGCATTGCCGGCATAGCTCACATCGACCGTGAACACCTCGCCATTGGCGCGGGTTTCGAGGTCGAACTCGCTCGACACCAGCGCCGGACCGCTCGACGAGCCGCTCGCCACGACCTTGGCCGTGCCGCTCGACACCAATGAGCCGAGACCCGCGACCTTGGCATTCATATCGAGCGTATAGCGCCGCCCGTCATCGCTAAGATCAACATCGAGCGTGGCGACATTGATGCCGCCAAGGGTCAGCACATAGCTCGCGCGGGCCTCCACCGGGGCGGCAAGGCTGGCGGACATGCTGGCAAGAAGGGCAAAGGCGGCAAGGCTGGTGCGGATCAAGTTCAAGTCTCGTTACGTGGGGGGCGCTCACGGGCCGAGCACCGGCGAATCACCGTTGAAGGGGTCACCGTGCCGCCCTCTTTCGTCGCGTGCAAGGCGCTCGCGGGCGTTTGAAAGCCCGTTTGGCTTGACGGGAGAGGGGGTTTTCTCTAAAGAGCCCGCAGATTTCAACACAATCGAGGCCCGTTGCGGGATCCCCCGCCACGTAAGGACCTTTACACAAACAGGATCATCTAAAATGGCACGTCGCTGCGAATTGACCGGCAAGGGTGTTATGGTGGGCAACAATGTTTCGCACGCCCTCAACCGCACCCGCCGCCGCTTTCTCCCCAACCTGGTCAACGTGACCCTGCTCTCGGACGCGCTGAACCGCCCGGTCAAGCTGCGCATCAGCGCTGCTGCCCTGCGCTCGGTCGAGCATCGCGGCGGTCTTGACGCGTTCCTGCTCAAGCAGGACGACGCCGACCTGTCCCCGCTGGCCCAGGGCATCAAGAAGGAAGTGCGCGCCGCTCTCGCCGGCTAAGCGCCTTCACCACCGAATTTTCAGCCGCGTGGGCTCCGTCCCACGCGGTTTTGTTTTATAAGGGGAGCGCGTCGCCCCCAAAGTGGTCACCGGTTTTGGGCGACGCCTGAACCCAAGAACCGAAGCGCGAAGCGGAAAGCAACGCGCTGCGCTTAACTCTCTCCGCAATGCCGCTCCGGTCTGCTGCCGGCCCGCGGCGCAACAGAGGTGCATTCTGATGCTGTCTCGTTTCCTGGTGGCCGTGGCCGCCATGGTGGCCATTGTCGCCGCCTCCAATGTGCTCGTGCAATTCCCGGTCATGGTCGATATCGGCCCGGTCAATCTGGGGGACATCCTGACCTGGGGCGCCTTCACCTATCCGGTGGCCTTCCTCGTCACGGACCTGTCCAACCGCACATTCGGCCCCGCCCGCGCCCGTCTCGTCGTCGTCGCCGGCTTTGCCGTGGCGGTGATCCTCTCGATCTGGCTGGCGACGCCGCGCATCGCCATCGCCTCGGGCACGGCCTTTCTCGTCGCGCAATTGCTCGACATCTCGATCTTCCACCGCCTGCGCGACGCCGCCTGGTGGAAGGCGCCGATGATCTCCTCGCTCTTCAGCTCGGCCCTCGACACCGCCCTGTTCTTCACCCTGGCCATGGCCCCGGCCTTTGCCGGTATTGACGGGTTTTTCGGCATGGAGGATTCCTCGCTCGGCTTTTCCGCCCCGCTTCTCGGCGTCGGCCCGCAGGTGGAGTTGTGGCAGTCGCTGGCCCTGGGGGATTTCCTGGTCAAGCTGGCGCTCACCATCGCCATGCTCGTCCCCTATAAGGGCCTGCGCGACGTGCTGCTGCGCTGGACCGCGCCCAGGGCGGCCTGAAGCCTGTCTCCCGAAAGAGGGGAATGGCGCGAAGCTGAAGATCGCGACGCGCTTTGGAGCATCGGACCGAAAAGTGTACTCACGGTTTTCGGGCACTCCGATGCGCAAGCAAGGGATGAGAGCGGCAATTTGCGTTCGACAAAACGCACGCCGCTCTAGCAGCTCACCCGGATTTCCGCATAGCCGGTAAGGCCTTCGTCGCCGCCCGAGGTCACCCCCAGCACGCAATTGGTGCCCACCAGCGGCAGCGTGCCGCCCGAGGGCACCGTGCTACCGTCGACAAGCGTCACATAGCCATTGTCGACGGCGCCGACCGTCACCGTGCCGCTGGTGCCGCAAATCGGATAGCTGTCGCCCGCCGCCACCAGAATGCGCATGCCCGGCGGCAGGCAATCGCCATCACTGGCCGCCGTGCCACTGCCGCCGGTAATGGCGGGCAGCGTGGTTTGCGGCGTCGCCGCGCCGGCGCCGCTGCGCCAGCTCTGCTCGATAATGGCCAGCCGGTTGGCAAGCTCGGCCAGTTCGGCGCTGGAGGCGCCGCTGCTTGTGGCGGGCGGGGCCGCCGCGCCGCTGCGCTGGGCATAAAGATCGAGGCTGATACGCAATTGCGCCACATCGGTCGCCAGCCGCAGCACTTCGCGATGCGTTTCGCTATAGACCCAGGCCGACACCGCCAAAGAGGCCACGCCGACCAGCGCCGCGACCGCGCCGACAAGGGTCGAGACACGAAACCGCCGCGATCGGCCCGTCCGCGCCTTGTCGCCCCAGCGCGGGGCGCGCCGGTCCTCGGCGCCCAGACGCATGTCCGGCGCCACGCCCAGGATAGGCTCTTCGCTCGCCTCGGATTGGGCAGGCTTGGGCTCCACGGACTTCCTCCCCTTGCGTTGCGCCGCCAAAACCGGCATTGGCGCGTCCCGCAGCTTTCATCAAACTGGGGCCGAACTAGGACCGCGGCAAGGGCGGCTGCGGCTTGGGCGCCGGCTGGCCGGACATCACCGGCGCCACATTGGCGTCGCCGCCACCGCTGAACATGTTGCCCAGACCCGAAAAGAACCCGCCCACGGCCTCGCCTCTGGCCTTGATCGCCGCCTCTTCGGCCGCGCGGCGCTCGCTTGCCGCCAGCGCATTGGCCAGCGTCGCGTCGTCCGCCTGCTGCTTGGCCTCCAGCGCCGCGTTCTGCACGCTGGCCGGGCACGGCCCCAAGGCGTTGAGCGGCCCGCTCGAGGTCGGATTGAAGATATAGCGTTTTTCGCACACATCCCAGGCCGGCGGCGTCTTGGTCAATTCGAACAGGTCATAGCCCTGCTTGATGTTCTTCCAGAAATCGAGATGCGGACTGGCGCTCTGCTGGGCCAGGTTCGAAGCACTCATGCGGAAGGGGAAGATCTGGACCTGAAAGCTGGAATTGCCACCCTTGAAGCTCTCGCGCGCCAGCGCGAAGATTTCGGCGATCCCCGCATCGGTCATGGCGTAGCACCCCACCGATTTGCAGTCGCCATGCACCATCAGGTTCGAGCCGGTGCGGCCATGGGCGCGATCGAACTTGTTGGGAAAGCCGGTATTGAAGGCGAGGTAATAATTGGACTTCGGATGCATCAGCCCGGGCGTGATCGTATAAAAGCCCTCGGGGCTCTGCCGGTCGCCTTCCTTGAACTTGGGACCGAGATCGCCCGAATAGGAGCAGATCTCATAGCTCTTGAAGAGCTTGTACTGGCCCGAACTGGTGCGTTTCCACACCTCGAGCACTTCCTCTTTCTTGAAGATGCGCACCACCATCGGCTCTTCGGGCGACGATCCCATGCTGCGCAGCGCCGAAACCACCGAACTGGGCAAAGGGATGTTGTGGCGATTGTCGCCGCCCTTGACGAAGCCGGCGCAGGCGGCAAGGACGGCAGCCAGCCAAAGCGTGATGATGATGGCACCGAGGCGATGAAACAAGCTGGCGGTCACGAACGTAAGGGCCCGATAGGAACAGCCCCGCGCCGGGGCAATGGTTAGCGCAGCATGATCGTGCTGGGTGAAGGAAGCCTTTACCACGCCCCTGTTTCGGCCGGAAGTCGTCCTGCCTCACGCAATAGTGTGGGGAAGACAAAGGGCACCGGCAATTTGCCAGCCCCGCGCCCAAACCCGAACGCCTCCCTGCCCTTTGCAAAGGCGGGGAGGCGCTCAAGAGAAAGGGCAAAGCCGTCTAGATATTGGTGCCGATGGCCAGGAACTTCTCGCGCCGATGCTCGCGCACTTCCAGCCGCGACTTGCCGGCGAACTCAGCGAGGAAATCGGCGATGGCGGAGCGGGTCGCGTCCATCACCATGCCGTGATGGCGATGCGCGCCACCCGCCGGCTCGGGGATGATGCCATCGATCACCTTGAAGCCCAACAGATCCTGGGCGGTGATCTTTTGCGCCGTGGCCATGTCCTGCGCCTTGGCGGCGTCCCGGAACAGGATCGAGGCGCCCGCTTCGGGAGAAATCACCGAATAGATGGCGTTTTCCAGCATCAGCACCCGGTTGGTCGTGGCGATGGCGATGGCCCCGCCCGAGCCGCCCTCGCCGATGATGACGGCGATATTGGGCACGCCCAGCTCCAGCCCCTTTTCGGTCGAGCGGGCGATGGCCTCGGCCTGGCCGCGCTCTTCCGCGCCGATGCCGGGATAGGCGCCGGCGGTGTCGACGAAGGAAATCACCGGAATATTGAAGCGGTCGGCCATATCCATCACGCGCACCGCCTTGCGGTAGCCTTCGGGATTGGCCATGCCGAAATTATGCTTGAGGCGCGTTTCGGTCGAATTGCCCTTTTCCTGGCCGAGCACGGCGACGGGCAGGCCGTTGAAGCGGCCGAAACCGGCCTGCAACGCGGCATCCTCGCCGAATTTGCGATCGCCGGCCAAAGGCGACCATTCGGTGATCAGCGTCCTCACATAGTCGGAAAAATGCGGCCGCTGGGGGTGGCGCGCCACCTGGGTCTTCTGCCAGGGGGTCAGCTTTTTATAGATCTCGACCAGGGCCTCGTCGGCGCGGGCGGAGAGCCGGTTGACCTCCTCGTCGATGGTGACGGCGGAATCGGTCGCCGCCAGCGACTTGAGTTCGACGATCTTGGCTTCGAGATCGGCGACCGGCTTTTCAAAATCGAGATAAGACTGCATCCCACCGCCCGTAGGGGTCATTGTTGCGGACCCGGAGGGCCCGGGCATGGCTTTTGCGCTCTAAAGTGGCCGGAAAGTGGCGATGGCGCAATCGCAAGTCAACCCATGGCGGGATTTTGCGCCGCTTTTTGCGCTTTATCCTCTACCCTTGGGCCAGGGGATGATGGGTTTCGACCAGCGCGCGCAGTTTTTCGTCGAGCACATGGGTATAGATCTGGGTCGTCGAAATATCGGCGTGACCGAGCAGCATCTGCACGACGCGCAGATCCGCCCCCCCGGCCAGAAGATGGCTGGCAAAGGCATGGCGCAGCACATGCGGCGCCACCCGGGCCGAAGAAATCCCCGCTCGCCCCGCCAGGGCCTTGAGATCGCGGGCAAAGACCTGCCGGGCCAGATGCCCCTCTTCGCCACTGGCCGGAAACAGGAACGGCCCCGGCTCCAGCGTTGCGATCCAGGCGCGCACCGCGTCGCGCGCCCGGTCGTTCATCGGCACGACACGCTCCTTGCCGCCCTTGCCGCGCACGGTGAGAAAACTCGCCTCGCGCATCACCCCATTGCGCCGCAGCTCCACCAGTTCGGAAACGCGCAGCCCCGTGGCATAAAGCATTTCGAGCAGCACATAGAGCCGCAGCGCCCCGGCCTGCTTTTGCGGGGAGGCAGGCGCATTGGCTTCCGCTTCGGCCAGGGCCAGAAGGCGATCGACCTCGGCCACCGACAGCACTTTGGGCAAGGGCCGGCGGGTTTTCGGGCTGGCGACGATCCGTGTCGGGTCATCGCCCCTCAGCCCGTCGGCGCACAGGAACTTGTGAAACTGCCGCACCGCCGAGAGCCGGCGCGCGCTGGAGGAGGCCGAAAGCCCCTCGGCCTTGAGCCCGTCGAGATAGGCCACCACCGTCTCGCGGCTGCAATCGAGAAGGCTCTGCTTCTTGCGCGCCACAAAACCCGCATAATCGACGAGGTCGCGCCGATAGGCGGCGATGGTATTGGCCGCGGCGCCGCGTTCGGCGCTCATCATTTCGAGAAAGGCGCCGACGAGATGCGCGCTCACTGCCCGCCCGCCCCGTCCGAAGGGGTGCTGGTGAGATTGGGCGTCGGCAGGCCCGGCGGCCGGTTGGTTTCCGGCTCGCCCAGAAGATCGCGCGTCGGGATGCGCACATTCACTGTCTTGGGCTCGGGCTGCACGAAGGCGACCAGCGCGAACATGCCGGCATAAGCGAGGCCGCCGAGGAACAGCACGGTGATGAGAAGCCGGAAGAGAGTTGGCATGGCAATCCTGCGGTGGAGTTCGGTAATCTAGTCAGCAAAAGGTTTCTATCCGGTAGGCGCCAGTCTGGCGCAAAACCATGGGAGCGATCAACTCCATCCATGCCCGGCTGCCGACACCTGCTTGACAGCCAAGACGATGACCGGTTGATACCGTTCCAAGACTCGGAGGACGCCAGCGTTGACCAAATCGGAGAGTGCCGGAAAGTCCAGCCGCGCCAAAACCTTGATCGAGCGCCTCGATGGCAGGCCGCTGGTGCTCGTCGGCATGATGGGCGCGGGCAAGACCACGGTGGGCCGGCGCCTCGCCGCGCGGCTGGATCGAAAATTCCTCGACAGCGACGAGGAAATCGAAAAAGCCGCGCAGATGACCATTCCGGAGATTTTCGCCCAGCGCGGCGAACCCGAATTCCGGGCCGGCGAGATGCGGGTCATCTCGCGCCTGCTCAAGGAGCGCGACCTGGTGCTCGCCACGGGCGGGGGCGCCTTCGTCAATCCCGAGACCAGGGCGATGGTCAAGGCCGAGGCCGTTTCGGTCTGGCTCAAGGCCGATATCGACATTCTGTTCGAGCGCGTCTCGCGCCGCTCCAACCGTCCCCTGCTCAAAACCGCCAATCCGCGCGAGACGCTCGAGAAGCTGATCGAGGATCGCTATCCCATCTATGCCGAGGCCGACGTCACCGTCCTCAGCCGCGACGTGCCGCAGGATGCGGTCGCCGGCGACGTCATCGCCGCCGTGCTCGCCAAGCTGCGCTGAAAGATATTTCATGGCCAAGATCGATCACACCGTTCATGTCGCTTTGGGCGAACGCGCCTATGACATCCTTATCGGCCCGCATCTGCTCGACGAGGCCGGGGAAATCCTCGCCGAAAAATTTCCCGGCCGCCGCTTTGGCATCATCACCGACACCGAAGTGGCGAAGGCCCAATTGCCGCGGCTTGTCGCCAGCCTTGACCGGGCCGGCCTCAACCACCAGACCATCATCCTGCCCAATGGCGAGAGCACCAAGAGCTGGGAGCATCTGCAAACCGCCGTCGAGGGCCTGTTGGCGGCAAAGCTCGAACGCAACGATCTCGTCATCGCTTTGGGCGGCGGCGTCATCGGCGATCTGGCCGGCTTTGCCGCCGCGATCACCCGGCGCGGCATGGATTTTGTCCAGATACCGACCACGCTCCTCGCCCAGGTCGATTCCTCGGTCGGGGGCAAGACCGGCATCAATTCGCCCCACGGCAAAAATCTCGTCGGCGCCTTCCACCAGCCACGTCTCGTTTTGGCCGACCTCTCGACGCTCGACACCCTGCCGCCGCGCCAGTTCGCCGCCGGCTATGCCGAAGTGGTCAAATATGGGCTGATCGATGATGCCGATTTCTTCGACTGGCTCGACGCCCACCAGGCCGAGATCTTCGCCGGCGGCCCGGCGCGCGGCGAGGCCATTGCCCGCTGCTGCGCCCACAAGGCCCGCGTCGTCATCGAGGATGAAAAAGAGATCGGCGTGCGCGCCCTGCTCAATCTGGGGCACACCTTCGGCCACGCGCTGGAAAAGGACACCGGCTATTCCGACCGGCTGCTGCATGGCGAGGGCGTTGCCATCGGCATGGTGCTGGCCCACAGCTTCTCGACCAGGCTCGATCTCGCACCCGGCCAGGATGCCGGCAGGGTCGCGGCACACTTGCAGCGCGCGGGCCTGCCCACCACATTGGCCGCTATCCCCGGCGCGCTCGGCTCCACCCAAAACCTGATGGATGCCATCGCCCAGGACAAGAAGGTTTCGCGCGGCGCGCTGACCTTCATCCTCACCCGCGGCATCGGAAAGGCCTTTATCGAAAAGGGCGTCGAGCCCGAAAAGGTGTCGGCGTTTTTGCAAGACATGCGAACGGCCTGAGCGCCGTATCGTCGCGCCCTCGCCACCGGGCTTGCCCCGGTGATGAGGGCAAACGCCGGCCTTGTGGATTGCCGGGATAAACCCGGCAATGACGACAAATCTCAGGATTGCACCGCTTCAGCCGGCAAAACCTCGATATTGAGGGCATGGACCCGCCCCTTGAGTTCGGCATCGAGCGTTTCCATCACCGCGCGGTGTTGCGCCACGCGGCTCAAACCGTCAAAATCGCGGGTCGCGATTCTGACACGAAAATGGGGTTCACCCCCTTCGCGCCAGCCGGCATGACCGAAATGCTTGTTGGATTCATCGATCACTTCGAGGTGGAGGGGTGCAAATCGCTCGGTGAGCTTGGCTATTATCGTGTCCTTCATGGACATGGGTCCGGCTCCATATTGGCTGTTGTGCACTAACTAGGCGCTATGAAATTGCAATCCAAGCTCTTCGACACCATTCGCATCCGCCCTCGCCGGGAAGAAAAGCCCGAACCGGTGGAAAATGCCTGCGATTGGGAAGGCTGCGAGCAACCCGGCGAGTTCAAGGCCCCCAAGGGCAAGCGCTCGGAGGGGCAATATCACCATTTCTGCCTCGAACATGTCCGCCACTACAATCAGACGTTCAACTATTTTGCCGGCATGAGCCCGGAAGAGCTGGACGAGGCGCTGCACACCCCGCCCAAGGCCGAAAGCCGTTCGAGTTTCGCCACCGGCAATCCGGGGGCGGCGCGCGCCGCCGGCCGCACCGAGACCGCCCGTCCGGGCGAAAAATATGGCGACCCCTTCGGCGTCTTCGCCCGCTATCGCTACCAGCAGTCCAAACGCCCGGCGGCCGAACGGGTCAAGCCGCTGAGCGAAAACGACCGCCGCGCCTTCGAGACGCTGGGTTTTTCCGGCCACGCCAAGTCCGACGACATCAAGGCGGCCTACAAGACCCTGGTCAAGCGCCACCACCCCGACGTCAATGGCGGCGACAGCTCCTCCGAGGAGCGCCTGCGCACCATCATCGCCGCCTATAGCCATTTGAAGAAAATGGGCTTTGTCGCGCGCTGACCCTGCTGTGACAGTTTGGCTACCCGCCGGGCGGCAATGCTGCTATAGAGCCCCGGGCGCCAAGCGTCTTCTCCAACGGAAATATCCTTCATCCACGAGCCCTTGCCATGACCGAATACACCAATCTGCCCGACACCGAATACAAGGCGCGCGACCTTTTCGGCATCGATACCGACATGGTGGTCAAGGGCTACAAGGAACGCACCGATCACGTGCCGCCCATCGATCCCGACTATCTGTTCGATCGCAACACCACGCTCGCGATCCTGGCCGGCTTTGCCTATAACCGCCGCGTCATGATCCAAGGCTATCACGGCACCGGCAAGTCCACCCATGTGGAACAGGTCGCCGCGCGCCTCAACTGGCCGCTGGTCCGCGTCAATCTCGACAGCCACGTTTCGCGTATCGACCTCGTGGGCAAGGACGCCATCGTCCTCAAGGACGGCAAGCAGGTCACCGAATTCCGCGACGGCATCCTGCCCTGGGCCGTGCAGAACAACATCGCCCTCGTCTTTGACGAATACGATGCCGGCCGCCCCGACGTGATGTTCGTCATCCAGCGCGTGCTCGAGCAGTCGGGCCGCCTGACCCTGCTCGACCAGAACCGCGTCATCGTCCCCCACCCGGCCTTCCGCCTGTTCTCGACCACCAACACCATCGGTCTTGGCGACACCTCGGGCCTTTATCACGGCACCCAGCAGATCAATCAGGGCCAGATGGACCGCTGGAGCCTGGTGACGACGCTCAACTATCTGCCGCACGACAAGGAAGTGGGCATCGTCCTGGCCAAGAACAAAGCCTATGGCGAAACCGAAAAGGGCAAGAAGCTGGTCGCCAATATGGTGCGCCTTGCCGATCTCACCCGCTCGGCCTTCATCAATGGCGATCTGTCCACCGTCATGAGCCCGCGCTCGGTCATCACCTGGGCCGAAAACGCCCAGATCTTCGGCGGCGATGTCGGCTTTGCCTTCCGCCTGACCTTCCTCAACAAATGCGATGAGCTCGAGCGTCCGGTCGTGGCTGAATTCTATCAGCGCGTCTTCGGCGAAGACCTGCCGGAAAGCTCGGCCAATCTGGCTGTGACGGCGTAACGACACCCCCCTCCCATACTCTATTGGGAGGCCCCTCATCCGGCCCTGCGGGCCACCTTCTCCCCAAAGGGGGGAAGGGAACGCGGTGGCCGCTGCAACTCCGAAGCACCCCCTCGCCCCTTTGGGGAGAGGGCTGGGGTGAGGGGTAATCCGGACGAGACGACATGGCCAACCCCCCGCGCAACAAGCCCAACAAGCCCGACCCGACCCTGGTCTTCAAATCCGCCATGGGCGCCACGGTACGCGCCATCGGCGCCAAGCCCGATCTGGAGGTGTCCTTCACCGCCGATCGGCCGCTTCTGACCTCGGACAAGGCGCGCATCGCCAATCTGCCGCGCCTGCCGACCCGCCGCGACATCGCCATCGCCCGCGGCCAGGGCGACGCCATGGCCATGCGGCTCGCCAGCCACGATCCCGACGCCCATCGCAAGCGCTCGCCGATGGACCCGCAGGCCCGCGCCGCCTTCGACGCGCTCGAACAGGCCCGCGTCGAATCGCTCGGCTGCATCCGCATGCCCGGCATGGCCGGTAATATCCACGAAATGCTCGAAGACCGCCTGTTCCGCGCCAATTTCGCCGAGGTGGACGACAAGGGCGACGCGCCCCTGGCCGAGGCCCTGGGCCTGATGCTGCGCGAAAAGCTCGCCGGCGTGCCGGTGCCGCCCTCGGGCCATGCCCTGGTCGATCTGTGGCGCGGCGAGATCGAGGCCAAGGCCGCGACCTCGATCGAGGCGCTGCTCGGCACCTATGAGGATCAGGAAGCGTTCTCCAAGGCCGCCCGCGCCGTGCTGCGCGACCTCAACCTCATCGCCGAAAGCGAGATGCAGGACCCCGACGCCTCCGACGAGGACAATGCCGACGACAGCCAGCCCGAACAGGCGCAGGGCTCGGACCAGTCGCCCGAGCAGGGCGAGGGGGAAAACGAGCAATCCGAGAGCGAGGAAGACCAGCAGTCCGGCGAGAGCGAGGAAACCGGCGACGTCGAAGGTATGGAAGCCGACATGGCCGATGTCGACGACGATGCCGAAGCCGACGCCGGCGAAGACGCCCCCATGCCCCCGCCGGCCAAGGATGGCGGCGAACGCCTGTCCAACCAGTTCAGCTACAAGGTTTTCACCCAGAAATTCGACGAGATCGTCAAGGCGCCCGAATTGTGCCCGCCCGACGAGCTCGACCAATTGCGGGCCCTGCTCGACAAGCAGCTGGAAAACCTTGCCGGCGCCGTGGCCCGGCTCGCCAACAAGCTGCAGCGGCGCCTGATGGCCAAGCAGAACCGGAGCTGGCAGTTCGACCTCGAAGAGGGCCTGCTCGACACCGCGCGCCTCACCCGCGTCGTCACCGACCCCATGCAGGCGCTCAGCTTCAAGGTCGAGAACGACACCGATTTCCGCGACACCGTGGTGACGCTGCTGATCGACAATTCCGGCTCCATGCGCGGCCGCCCGATCACCATCGCCGCCATCTGCGGCGACATTCTCGCCAGAACGCTGGAGCGCTGCGGCGTCAAGGTCGAGATCCTGGGCTTCACCACCCGGGCCTGGAAGGGCGGCAAGTCCCGCGAGGCCTGGCTTGAAGCCGGCCGCCCGCCCCATCCCGGCCGCGTCAACGATATCCGCCACATCATCTACAAGGGCGCCGACGAACCCTGGCGCCATGCCCGCCGCAATCTGGGGCTGATGATGCGCGAGGGCCTGCTCAAGGAAAACATCGACGGCGA
>JAHCJW010000062.1 GCA_026126125.1 Devosia sp. | reverse complement strand
CCGCCGGCCTGGGCGTCGGCCTGGGTTTCATCGCGGATGATGTCGTTGCACAGCTCGATGCACTCGTCGCAGATGAAGACCGAAGGGCCGGCGATCAGCTTGCGCACTTCGTGCTGCGACTTGCCGCAGAACGAGCAGTAAAGCGTGTTCTTGGAGGTTTCGCCGTTCGTTGTCTCTTTGGACATCCAGTCACTCCCGGGGGCTGAGCGCCCCCAAAATCAAGCATTACCAAAAACCGTAACGCTCAAGACATAAAGAAAGTCTAAGCCGAAACGACCTTAAAGGCCGTTCCGGCTGCATGCAATTGCACCAGGATCACAGTCCACGGCGCGCCGGCATCGTGCTTAACGCGGATCAATCAGACCGCCGCTTCTGGCACGACACGCTTTTCGAAAACGCTGTCGATCAGACCGAAGGTCTTGGCTTCCTCGGGGCTGAGAAAACGGTCGCGCTCCAGAGCCGCCTCGATTTCCTCGTAGGTACGGCCGGTGTGCTTTTCATAAATCTGATTAAGACGGCGCTTCAAACCCTCGACTTCCTTGGCATGAATCAGAATGTCGGTGACCTGACCCTGGAAGCCGCCGGACGGCTGGTGGACCATGACGCGCGAATTGGGCAGCGAGGTGCGCATGCCCTTTTCGCCGGCCGCGAGCAGCAGCGAGCCCATCGACGCCGCCTGCCCCATCACCATGGTGGCAACGGCGGGACGGATGAACTGCATGGTGTCGTAGATGGAAAGACCGGCCGTCACCACGCCACCGGGCGAGTTGATGTAGAGCGCGATTTCCTTTTTCGGGTTCTCTGATTCGAGGAACAGCAACTGCGCTACGATCAGCGAGGCCATGTTGTCCTCGACCACACCGGTCACGAAAATGATGCGTTCGCGCAAGAGACGCGAATAGATGTCGAAGGCGCGTTCGCCCCGGTTCGACTGCTCGACCACCATGGGTACGAGCGTGTTCATGTAAAGGTCGTGCGGATCCCGCATATTGTGCCCCTTGGCTCCTGCCCGCGTCGCGTGTCCGGGCCGTGAGCTTTCTTGGTTGAACCACGCCCCTGCCCCGAACGCGCACTTGGCAAGACAGGACGGCATGTGAAAATCGAATCGGCGCGACAGGCCGATTGCAGACGATACGCCCTTAACGGGCGGTAAAGGCAGAGATAGGCGGCAATGGGGCAAGCTTCAATAGAAGATCACCCCGCCGATGACGGTAAGGTGAACGCCCTGTTGAGCCATCTCAGGCAAAGGCGACCGCGATACCCTTTTTCTTGAAATAGGCCTGCATCAGCTTGCGGCCCTGACGGTTGGGCTGCGCCAGCTTCGCCGTCTCGAAAATGGCTTCCTTGGCCCCTTCGCGCGCCATCGCTCCCTTCAGGGCGGCGATGTGCAGATCGAGGTCTTCGTTGTTGTTGCCGATGGAGGCGTAGATCGCCTCGATCGCCTGGCTGACGGTGATATCGCTCACGGCTAAAATCCTCAGTCGAGTTTGATCGCCTTCAAGACATGATTGACGCGCAATTGCCAAGCCTTTTCGCTACAGGTGCTGCGCACCATGACCGAGCGCTCTATACGGACAGACCATGACGATCTTGCTCAGACCGGCAACACCCGAGGATCGAGCCGCAATAGCCGACCTGCACATCGGTCTCAGCCGGTCGGCATATGCCCATATTTTCTCCGCCGCCTATCTTGAAAACACTGTCGCCACGGAAAAGCAGGCTCTCTGGCGCGATCGCCTTTCCACGACACCAGATCCTGGGCATTTGACCATCAACGTTGCGGAGGTGGACGGGGTCGTGCGCGGTTTCAGTTGTTTCGTCTTTGACGAGCACGATCCGCACGGCGCTTATCTGCACAATCTCTACGTGCATTCGAGTGCACAGCGACGGGGCATCGCACAGGCCTTGATCGCCGCCGGGCTGGAGAGGTTCCCTGCCCGCTTTGATCACCGCGGCGTGCATCTCAAGGCGCTGGAAGAAAACCACCCCGCTGTGGCGCTCTATCGCCGTCTGGGTGGCACGGTGCTGGAGCGGGTCAGCATTCACCCGGCGCAAAGCCATCCCGCCGCCGCCCTGCGCTTCGGCTGGGCCTCTCCTCAAGTGCTTCGCCAGGCGGTCCGCGCATAAGGACCCTTGCGGCCTCTCGCCAAACCCCTAAAGTCATGCGGTTTTTCCAAAAGCCCCGTGACCATGGCCGCCATCATCCAAGTTAAGCCGATCACCGACGTTCCCGCCGCAAGCCGCGCCAGCGCCGCGCCTGGCGACCCGGTCTTTTTCCAGAACCCTTACGCCTTCTATGAAACGCGCCACGCCTCCGGCCCGGCCTTCTTTTGGGAAGAATACGGCCATTGGTGCTTCGCCGACTTCAAAGCGGTCAGCGCCTTGTTACGTGACAAGCGTTTCGGTCGGGACATTCTCCACATAGCCACACGCGAGGAAATCGGCCTGCCCGAGCCCAAGCCGCATGTCGCCGCGTTCGACCTCACAGAAAAATATTCGCTGCTCAATCTCGAGCCCCCCGCCCATACGCGGCTGCGCACCCTGGTCAATCGCGCCTTTGTGTCGCGCCAGGTCGAGCAGTTGCGCCCCCGCATCCATCAGCTGGCCAATGACATGATCGACGGCTTTGAGGCGCAGGGCAGCGTCGATCTGATCAAGAGCTTCGCCGCCCCCATCCCCGCCATCGTCATCGCCGAAATGCTGGGGCTTCCGGCCGAGATGGCGCCGCAATTGCTCAATTGGTCCAACCGCATGGTGACCATGTATATGTTCGGCGTCACCTACGAGACCGAACTGGACGCCAACCGGGCCGCCGCGGAGTTCATGGACTATCTGCGCACAATCATCGCCGAACGCCGCAAGGCGCCGCGCGAGGATCTTCTCACCCACATGCTCACCACCGAGCAGAACGGCGAAAAGCTCAACGATGACGAGGTGATGTCGACCGCTATCCTCCTGCTCAATGCCGGCCACGAAGCCACGGTTCACACCACCGGCAATGGCGTCAAATCCATTCTGGAAAGCGGCCTTGATCCTCAAACGCTCTTCGCCACCCCCGAGCAGGCCGAAGCAACGGTGGAAGAATGCCTGCGCTTTGACGCACCGCTGCATCTTTTCACCCGCTATGCGCTGCAGGATATGGATTACGACGGCATCCCGTTACGCAAAGGTGACGTGATCGGACTGATGCTGGCCGCCGCCAATCGCGACCCGGCGCGCTTCGCCAGTGCCGGAACATTCGATCCCTTCCGCACCGATGGCGCCAATGTCAGCTTCGGCGCCGGCATCCATTTCTGCATCGGGGCGCCCCTCGCCCGCATCGAATTGCAGGAATCCATGTCCACCCTGTTCCGGCGCCTCCCCAAACTGCGCCTCGCCGAACCGCCGCGCTATGGCGACGTGTTTCACTTCCACGGACTGGAAAAGTTGATGGTGCGCTGGGATTGAGCCCTCTCAAAGCCCGGCAAGCACGCCGGGTAGAAGCAGTGGCAGATCCTCGCTGATCATGCCGGGGCCGCCGAAACGGTTCGCGGCTTCGGCATGCAGCCAGGCCCCGGCGCAAGCAGCCTCGAACCCGTCCATGCCCTGCGCCAGAAGCCCGGCGATGATTCCGGCCAGCACGTCCCCCGCCCCCGCCGTCCCAAGCCAGGTCGGCGCGTTGGCGTTGATGGCAGCGCGGCCATCGGGCGTGGCGATTACCGTGTCGCTGCCCTTGAGCAGAACAATGGCGCCCGAATGGGCCGCCGCGGCCCTGGCTCGCTCCAGCTTGCCGCCCGGCACATCGCCGAAGAGACGCAGGAACTCGCCTTCATGCGGGGTCATGACCACGGGTCGCGTCTGCTGCTTGATCGCTGCATAAAGCGCGTCGCCCTGGCCGACGAAACTGGTCAGGGCGTCCGCATCGAGAACGCATGCCGCTCCCGATGCCAGCACCGCCGCAACCTTTTGCCGCGTCGGTTCGCCGACGCCCGCCGCCGGCCCGATCACCACCGCATTCATTCGCCGATCGCCCAGCAACGCCGTGATACCCTTTGCATCTTCGGCCGGCTTGAGCATGATCGAGGTGACATGGGCGGCATGCACCCGTAACGCCTCGGTTTCACCTGCCAGGGACACCACTCCGGCCCCGGCCCGAAACGCGCCATAGGCGGAGAGCCGCGCAGCGCCGCTTTCCAGCACCCCGCCGGAAAAAACGACCACATGGCCCCGATCAAACTTGTGACCATCGGCAAGGGCCGTCGGCAGGGTCCACAGCGCCGGAGTATTCTGCCAGGCCCGCGCGCCGATCCGCTCGAGCACGGTTTCGGGAATACCGATTTCGGCCAGCACCACCTCGCCGCAATGCTGCCGCCCCGGCAGCAGCAGATGACCCGGCTTGAGCCGGAAAAAGGTGATGGTCATATCGGAGATCATCGCCACGCCGCGAATGGCGCCGGTGGCTCCATCAATACCGGTCGGCACGTCGATGCTGACCACCGGCAGGCTCGATTCGTTCACCGCCCTGACAATCTCGGCAATCTCCTCGTCCAGATCCCGATCGAGGCCCGCCCCAAGCATAGCGTCGACTACGAGATCGGCATCCTCGATATCCTTGGGGCTCGGAGCATCGCAACGCCCGGTCCAAAGCTCGGCGGCCTGCGCCGCATCCCCCTTGAGTTGGTCGCGGCTGCCGATCAGCCGCACCTGCACCGGCCAGCCGCGCTGCTGCAGGAGGCGCGCCACGATGAAACCATCGCCGCCATTATTGCCCGGGCCGCACAGGACCAGCACCGACCGCTGATAGTAGCGCTCGATGATCGCCTCCATCACCGCCTTGCCCGCCGCCTCCATCAACCGGAACGAGCGCACGCCACCCGCCACAGCCAGATGATCCGCCTGTCCCATCTCCTGAGGGGTAAGAAGAATATCGGCGTGCGACATGACGGACTCCAGAAAGACCTGCGAAACAGGGTTCACACATAGAGCGTGAGCGCCACCGTCACCAGAGTGACCGGCAAAAAAGCAAAAGGGTCCCGAAGGACCCTTTCAAGAAGCGCAACCCGCCCATCAGGCCGAGTAGTACATTTCATATTCGACCGGATGCGGGGTCTGATCGACGCGGATCACTTCCTGCATCTTAAGGTCGATATAGGCATTGATGAAATCGTCGTCCATCACGCCGCCGACCTTGAGGAAATCGCGATCCTTGTCGAGATTTTCCAGAGCTTCGCGCAGCGAGCTGGACACGGTCGGGATTTCCTTGAGCTCTTCTTTCGGCAATTCGTAGAGATCCTTGTCCATCGGATCGCCGGGGTGGATCTTGTTCTTGATGCCGTCAAGACCAGCCATCAGCAGCGCCGTATAGGCGAGGTACGGATTGGCCAGCGGATCGGGGAAGCGCACTTCGACACGCTTGGACTTGGGCGACTGGCCGAAGGGGATGCGACAGGAAGCCGAACGGTTACGGGCCGAATAGGCCAGCAACACGGGCGCTTCAAAGCCCGGCACCAGGCGCTTGTAGGAATTGGTGGTCGGGTTGGTGAAGGCGTTGATCGCCTTGGCGTGCTTGATCACGCCACCGATGTAATAGAGGCACTCCATTGAGAGGCCGGCATACTGGTCGCCGGCGAACAGCGGCTTGCCATCCTTCCAGATCGACATGTGGCAGTGCATGCCAGAGCCATTGTCGCCAAAGACCGGCTTGGGCAGGAACGTCGCCGTCTTGCCATAGGAATGGGCAACCTGCTGCACGGCATATTTGTAGATCAGCACATCGTCAGCCGACGGGATCATCTGCTTGTATTTGAGGCCGAGTTCGTGCTGGGCGGAAGCCACTTCATGGTGGTGCTTCTCGATGATGACGCCCATCTGCCCCATGGCTTCGAGCATTTCGCCGCGCATATCCTGGGCGCTGTCGAGCGGAGGAACGGGGAAATAGCCCTTCTTGAGGCCGATATGGTGACCATTATTGCCCGATTCGTAATCGGCATCATTATTGGTCGGCAATTCCGAAGCGTCGACCGAGAAACCAACCTTATAGGTGGTCGTCGAGTATTTCACGTCATCGAAAATGAAGAATTCGGGCTCCGGACCGAACACCACCGTGTCGCCCACACCGGAGGACTTGACCAGCGCGTCCGCCTTCTTGGCGATGGACCGCGGATCGCGGTTATAGGGCTGATAGGTCGCAGGCTCGAGAATGTCGCAGTTGATGGCCAGGGTCGAGGCGGCAAAGAACGGATCGATATAGGCCGAGTTCGGATCGGGCATCAGCACCATGTCCGACTCATTGATGGCCTTCCAGCCGGCGATGGAGGAACCGTCGAACATGATGCCGTCTTCGAACAGATCGGCGTCGACAACGGAAGCATCCATGGTCACGTGCTGCAGCTTGCCGCGAAGATCAGTAAAACGCACGTCGAGATACTTGATGTTCTCGTCTTTCATGCGCTGGACGATGTCGGCTCCGGTAGTCATTAAGTCTTCCCCTGTCTTGCGGAAACTGTTGATACTTTTGTAGCGCCGACGCCTAAAGCGCGTCGTCGCCGAATTCGCCGGTACGGATACGGATGGCCTGCTCGATGGAATAGACGAATATCTTGCCGTCGCCGATGCGCCCCGTCTGCGCGGCATTGCGAATGGCTTCGATCGCCTTGTCCGCCAGTTCGTCGGGGCAAACGACTTCGACTTTTACCTTAGGCAGGAAATCCACGACATATTCTGCGCCGCGATAAAGCTCGGTATGCCCTTTCTGACGCCCGAAACCCTTGGCTTCGGTCACGGTGATGCCCTGCAGACCAACTTCCTGCAGCGCCTCTTTGACTTCGTCGAGCTTGAAGGGCTTTACGATAGCCTCGATTTTTTTCAACTGTGCCTCCACTGACCGTTTAGGGCCGTTACCGCAACCTTGTATGCACAGCCCGTGCCATTCGTGCCAAGGAGCGAAAATGATTGAAAGGTTAATGACTTAGCCTCAGCTAAGATACCGCACCCGTTGGACGCCGCAAAGGGACAAGCACAAGAAATACGCAATCTGCCTAATTTTTGCGCTTTGCCTCCTCGTTTTGGCGAAACCTTCTCCGGGCGCGTGATCATTCTCGCGCCACGCCCCAATTTTTGCCGGCGAAACACCTTAGTTTTCGCCATTCCCGCGAAATCGCCAAGCTAGGCTTTGACTGGCTTTGTGTCTTCATATAGATGCAACCCCAACCCGGCCAGAAGGGGACCCTTGCGGGTGTGGCGGAACTGGTAGACGCACTGGATTTAGGTTCCAGCGCCGCAAGGCGTGGAGGTTCGAGTCCTCTCACCCGCACCAATATGGTCCTGGCCTGAAGATCAATTTAAACGGGAATAGCCCCCCATGCAGGTTACTGAAACCCTCAACGAAGGCCTGAAGCGCAAGCTCAGCGTCACCATTCCGGCCGCAGACCTCGTTTCGCGCCTCGATGCCAAGCTCGAAGAGCTCAAGGGCCAGGCCAATATTAAGGGCTTCCGTCCCGGCAAGGTGCCGACGGCGCACCTCAAGAAGGTCTATGGCCGTTCGGCCATGTCCGAAGTGATGACCGACGCGATCAACGCGACCGTGTCCGACACGCTCGAGCAGCGCTCCGAGCGCGCCGCCGCCCAGCCCAAGGTCGACCTGCCGCAGGACCAGGCCAAGATCAACGACGTCCTCGATGGCAAGTCGGACCTGGCCTTCGAAGTCGAATACGAAGTCCTGCCGCCCGTCACCCTGATGGACCTCAAGGGCCTCAAGCTCAACAAGCCGGTCGTCGAAGTCACCGATGAGGAACTCGACGCCGAAGTGAACCGCGTGTTCGCCCAGAATCGCGGCTACACCGACAAGGGCGACGGTGCCGTTGTCGAACAGGGCGACCGTCTTGGCCTGTCGTTCGTCGGCAAGGTCGATGGCGTCGCCTTCCCCGGCGGCACCTCTGACCATGCGCACCTGACCGTCGGCTCGGGCGAATTCATTCCTGGCTTCGAGGAACAGCTCGTCGGCCAGAAGAAGGATGAGACCCGCATCATCACCGTCACCTTCCCGGCCGACTACAACAATGCCGAACTGGCCGGCAAGGAAGCGACCTTCGACGTCACCATCCTGCATGTCGATGGCCCGAACCAGGGCGAGCTGGATGACGAGTTCGCCAAGCGCCTTGGCCTCGAAGACCTGGCAGCGCTGCGCAACACGGTCAAGGAGCAGATGGAATCGGCTCTCGCCTCGATGAGCCGCCAGCACATCAAGCGCCAGATCCTCGACGCGCTCGACGATGGCCACAAATTCGACGTGCCCGCCCAGCTGGTGGAAGCCGAATTCAACACCATCTGGCAGCGCGTCCAGCATGAAGTTGAAGGCCATGGCCGCTCCTTCGAAGACGAAGGCACCACCGAGGAAGCCGCTAAGGAACAGTACCAGCGCATCGCCGAGCGCCGCGTGCGCCTTGGCCTGGTCGTTGCCGAGATCGGCAACCAGAACGAGGTTCAGGTCACCGACGAAGAGCACCAGCAGGCGCTGCTCGCTGAAATCCGCCGCTTCCCCGGCCAGGAGCAGCAGGTCTATGACTATTACCGCCAGAACGCCCAGGCTCTCGCGAGCCTGCGCGCTCCGGTGTTCGAGAACAAGGTCGTCGACTACGTCGCTGGCCTGTCCGATCAGACCGAAAAGAAGATGACGCGCGAGGAACTCGCCAAGCTGATCCAGGCCGACGAGGACGAAGTGCCGGAAGAGCACCACCACTAAGCGTGGACAGGATCTCCAAAACGACGAAAGGCCGCCCTCGGGCGGCCTTTTTTCTTACAAGAATCGACGACAAGAAAAACCCCGCCGCAAACAATGCGACGGGGCCAAAATCCGGTAACGCGGAACTTACTTATATTCGATCACAGCCGAAATAATCTTGTCGGGATTGGCCACCGCGCCATTCTGTGACTGCGGTCCCTTTTCCAAAGCATCGACCGCTTCCATGCCCGACACCACCTTGCCGAACACGGTATACTGACCGTCGAGGAAGCTCGCGTCCGCATAGGTGATGAAGAACTGCGAGTTGAACGAGTTGGGATCCTGCGAACGTGCCGCGCCAACAACCCCGCGCTGAAAGCTCTCGGAATTGAATTCGGCCTTCACATCGGGCAGATCCGAACCGCCCATGCCGGCGCGCTGCAGGTTGAAACCCTCCGCGCCTTCCTTGCCAAACTGCACGTCACCGGTCTGGGCCATGAACCCGTCGATGACGCGATGGAAGACCACATTGTCATAGGCGCCCTGCTCGGCCAGCGTCATGATGCGTTCGACATGCAGGGGAGCAAGCCCTGGAAGCAGCTCGATATCAACCGTACCGGCTTCGAGCGTGAGAATAAGGTGAGCCTTGCCGTCCTGTGCAACAGCGGGAGCGGCAACACCGACCATGGCGGCGAGGGCGAGGCCACCGAACAGACGACGGGAAAATGTGATCATCGGGATTTCAAAGCCTTGAGGACGATTGGCGGAACGAAGGCGGAAATATCCCCGCCCATTTCAGCGATCTGCCGCACCAATGTGGCCGAGATATGCCGCACAGGCGGGCTGGAGGGCAGGAAGACGGTCTGCAAATCCGGCGCCATTTGCGCGTTCATGCCCACCATCTGCATTTCATAATTATAGTCGGTGGTGTCGCGCAGGCCGCGAATGATCAGCTTGGCGCCATTGTCACGCGCCGCATTGACCATCAGGCCGGAGAAGTCGACGATCTTGAATTCGGTCTCGGTCCTTAAGCCCACCGGGGCCAGAACCTGATCGAGAATGGCAATGCGGTCGGCATGGCTGAACAACGGATTTTTCTTGGTGGCGCTGATCCCCACGGCCACCACCAGCGTATCGACCAGCTTGCAGGCGCGCTCGATCACGTCGAGATGCCCATTGGTCAGCGGATCGAACGATCCAGGATAAAAGCCGACGAGCTTGCTCATGGGCGCCCTCTTCCCTCTTGTTGTTAAAGGGGTTTTGTCATGCGCCGCGACGTGTGGCAAGCGTGACGGCTCCCAGCACAACCAGCAGCGCACCTCCGGCGAGAAATGCTGCCGCCGTGCCCCATTGCGCCGCGATGGCGCTGCCGATCAGCGGAGCCGAAAGCATGGTCAGGGTAATGACCGCCTCGCCCGCGGCAAATACGCGCCCGATGCGATCCTGCGGCGCCTCGGCCTGAACGATGGTTCGATAAGGCACCAGCATGAACGCGGTTGCCGCGCCCATGAACAGCAAAACCAGCAGAAACGCCGCGAGCGGCATCATCCAGCCTGCCATGGCCAGGGCGGCAACCCCGGTCGTCGTCATTCCGGAGAGCATGGCGGCGATAGCCATGACCATCATCGGATGGGCGGCGGCGAACCGACCGGCGATCAACGCGCCGATCAATCCACCCAGGCCCGAAGCCGCGATCGAAAAGCCGAAAGCCGTTGCGTCGAAGCCAAAGCCCTCGGCCAACAGAGCGATCAGCGCGTCATAGAGGAAAAAGGAGAAATAGGCGAAAGCCGAGAAGATCAGGGCCACCAGCAGGCGGCGACTGCGCCGGAACTCGGCGATACCGGCGAGGGATTCGGTGAAGAACTTGCCGCGCTCGCCCCTGCCCTTCTCACGGGGCGGAATGGTCAGCGTCAACGCAAGCAAGACGGCAAGGAACGACAGCCCTGCATTGAGCAGGAACACACCCTGCGCTGGCCAGAAGGCGAGCAGCACGCCCCCAATGGCGGGGCCGGCGATTTTCGATGTCTGGTTGATAGCCTGGTGCAGACCATTGGCGTGGCCCAGAAGATGAGACGGCGTCGTCGCCTGCAACGCCGCCTGCCGTGCCGGCGTGAAGGCGGAGTCGATGGCACCGCGCAAGAACACCAGAACCAAAAGGATCGCCGCATCGCCGGTAAAGGCAAAACCCAGCGTCGCCAGCGCCCGGCCCAGATTGCTGATCACCAGCACGCCGCGGATCGACGCCCGGTCGACCAGCACCGCCGCCAAGGGCCCCACTACAATGTAAGGCAAGCTCAGCGCCAGCGCGAACACCGCGAGAACGAAAGGCCCATGCCCCCAGCCAAAGACCAGCAAGGCGACAATGGCGGCATAGTCGAGCCAATCGGCAAAATCCGCCGGCAAGCTCGCCAAGGCCAACCGCCGCGGCACCGGCATGGCCAGAAGCGCGCGATATCCACCCGAAAGCGGAGGAGGTGCCCCGTCAGCACTCACTACACATCGACCTTGAAACCGACATCCATTTCGCTGGCGGGCAAGCCCCGCAGTCCCCAATTGGACCGGTCCACTTCGATCAAGATTGTCTTGATGTCCTGCGATGCGAGGCCGAACGGAGCCAGTTCAGACGCAAGAGCCGCATATAGCCGCCGCTTGGCCTCGATGGTCCGCCCGGTAAAGAGCGTGATCTCGATGACCATGTAATGCGGCCCCACATGCGAGGGCACGAGCATGGCATCCGCGTCATATTCGACCAGCCGAACGCATCGATCCTGCTCCGGGATCGCAATCCCGGCCACCAGGGCGCGCTGCACGGCCTCGAGCAGTTCGACACGCCGCTCTCCGATCCAGCCGCGCCGCGTTTCAACTCGAGTGGAGGGCATCAACTATCTCCAAAACTTACGGAAGAGGCCGCGACCAAATCATTGTCGGAGCGAAAAACAAGGGGCGCCGGAGCGCCCCTCACTTTCAATCCTCGCTCGCGCCGGTTTCAGGCGGCGTCGCGCCCGCGTCCTCGTCGCCTTCCGGCTCGCTGATGCGCTCGACCGAGACCACCTTTTCATCGGCCGCCGTATCGAAGACGATCACCCCCTGCGAGCCACGGCTGACGATACGGATCGGCTTGTCGCCGCCCACCGGCAGGCGAATGGTCTGCCCGCCATCGCTGATCAGCATGATCTGGTCGTCGTCGCCCACCGGGAAGCTGGCGATGAGATTGCCATTGCGCTTGTTGACGGCCATGGCCACGATGCCTTTGCCGCCGCGTCCGGTAATCCGGTATTCATGGCTCGACGTGCGCTTGCCATAGCCGTTTTCCGAAATGGTCAAGATGAACTGCTCGATGGCGCTCATCTGCGCGTAGCGCTCCTGGCTCAGCTCGCCGGCGATCACGTCGCCTTCGTCCGAACCGGTTTCATCCTCACCCTCGCCGCGCACCGCACGGCTCATCTTGAGATAGGCCGCGCGTTCCTCGGCGCTGGCGTCGGAATGGTTGATCACGGCCATGGAGATGACGGTGTCGCTCTCCGCCAGCTGAATGCCGCGCACGCCCATGGAATCACGGCCCTTGAACAGGCGCACATCGTCCGAGCGGAAGCGGATGGCCTGTCCGAGCGCCGTGGTCAGCAACACGTCGTCATTGACCGTGGAGGTTTCGACGCCGACGATCTCGTCGCCCTCGTCGAGCTTCATGGCGATCTTGCCGTTCTGGCGCACCTCGACGAAGTCGGCCAGCGAATTGCGGCGTACCGTCCCGCGCGTCGTGGCGAACATGATGTCGAGATTGGCCCAGGAGGTCTCATCCTCCGGCAGCGGCATGATGCTGGTGATCCGCTCGCCCTGTTCGAGCGGCAATATATTGATCAGCGCCTTGCCCTTGGCATTGGCCGCCGAGAGCGGCAGACGCCAGACCTTGAGCTTGTAGGCGATGCCACGGCTGGTGAAAAACAGCACCGGCGTATGGGTATTGGCCACGAAGAGGCGGGAGACGAAATCTTCCTCGCGGGTCGACATGCCCGAGCGGCCCTTGCCGCCCCGGTTCTGCGCCCGATAGGTCGAGAGCGGCACCCGCTTGATATAGCCGGCATGGCTGACGGTGACGACCATGTCCTCACGGGCAATGAGGTCTTCGTCCTCGAAATCGGCGGCATGGTCGGTGATTTCCGTCTGCCGCGGCCGGGCGAACTGTTCGCTGATCGCTTCCAGCTCCTCGCGGATGATGGTGCGCACTCGCTCGCGGCTGCGCAGGATATCGAGATAGTCCTCGATCTCGCCGCCCAGGCCGTTAAGTTCATCGCCGATTTCATCGCGGCCCAGCGCCGTCAGGCGGGCCAGGCGCAATTCGAGAATAGCGCGCGCCTGCTCTTCGGAGAGGTTGAACGTGCCGTCCTCGTTGATCCGGTGGCGTGGATCGTCGATCAGCTTGATCAGCGGCGCCACATCGGCCGCCGGCCAGCGACGGGTCATCAATTGCTCGCGCGCCGTCGCCGGATCGGGCGCGGTGCGGATCAACGCGATCACTTCATCGATATTGGCCACCGCCACGGCGAGACCAACCAGGATATGGGCCCGATCACGCGCCTTGTTGAGCAGGAACCGGGCGCGGCGCGTCACCACTTCCTCGCGGAAGGCGATGAAGGCATCGAGAATCTGCTTGAGATTCATCAGCTCGGGCTTGCCGCCGTTGAGCGCCACGAAATTGCAACCAAACGAGGACTGCAAAGGCGTGAAGCGATAGAGCTGGTTCAGCACCACATCAGGCAAAGCGTCGCGCTTGACCTCGATGACGACGCGCATGCCTTCGCGGCTGGATTCGTCACGCAGGTCGGCGATGCCTTCGATGCGCTTATCGCGCACCAGCTCGGCGATCTTTTCCACCATCGCCGCCTTGTTCACCTGATACGGGATCTCGGTGATGACGATGGCTTCGCGCTCCTTGCGCACTTCCTCGACGCTCGAGCGTCCCCGCACGACGATCGAACCGCGCCCGGTCTCATAGGCCTGGCGGATACCCGCCCGCCCCAAAATGATGCCGCCGGTGGGGAAATCCGGCCCCGGCAGATGCTCGAGCAGCTCTTCGGTGGTGATGAAGGGATTATCGAGCACCGCCAGCGTGGCCGCGATGGTCTCGCCCAGATTATGGGTCGGGATATTGGTCGCCATGCCCACGGCGATACCGCCACCGCCATTGACCAGCATATTGGGGAAGCGCGCCGGCAACACCGTCGGCTCGTGCTCCGAGCCGTCATAGTTGGGGCGGAAATCGACAGTGTCCTTGTCCAGATCATCCAGCATGGAGCCGGTGATCTTCTGCATGCGCACTTCGGTGTAACGCATGGCCGCCGGCATATCGCCATCGACCGAGCCGAAATTGCCTTGGCCCTCCGCCAGCATCTCGCCCATGGCGAAGGGCTGGGCCATGCGCACCAACGCCATGTAGACCGACTGATCGCCATGGGGGTGGTATTTACCGATGACGTCGCCGACCACGCGGGCCGATTTGCGGAACGACTTGTTATACTCATACCCGTTCTCGCTCATCGAAAACAGAATGCGCCGGTGCACGGGCTTGAGGCCATCGCGCACGTCCGGCAGGGCGCGGCTGACGATCACGCTCATGGCGTAATCGAGATAGCTCTTGCGCATCTCGTCGGTGATGTGAATCGTGGCGATGTCGGACCGGGCGGGTTCGCCGGGCACGTTTTCGGTCGTATCGGTCACGGGGAGATTCCGTGTTGGTTCTTGTTAACCGATAGATAGGCGATTCCGCCCGGAAACGCCAATTTTGCCGGGTGCTAAGCTGTGGAGACGCACCCCGGCCCTATAAGGCGACATCATAGGCGTTCCGCGCCGCGTCGATGCTGGGATAATGGGTGTTGGCCCACTCGATGAGATGGCCAAAGGGCACGACCAGTGATTGCCCCAGCGGCGTCAACCGGTATTCAACCGACAGTGGCTTGGTGTCGAACACCTGGCGCGAGACCAGGCCGTCGCGCTGCAGGTCGCGCAGGGTCTGGGTCAGCATCTTCTGCGAGATATCGGGCACTTCCCGATGCAGCTCGTTGAATCGCCGCGGACGGGCCGCCAGCGTCATAACCAAAAGCATGCTCCATTTGTCGCCGACCTTGTCGAGGACATCCCTGACCGGGCACGATCCGCCGCGCTGCGCAGCGGCTGCGCCCCACCGCGCGACATAGGTTGCCGTCACGTCCTTTTCAGTCAGCATGCACTTACCTCCGGGGAGTCTTGAGCCGAAAAGTGCCTCCTTTCCAGCTCGAGTGCGAGCACCTCGATAACACTCTCTTTTGGATACTTACTCACCGTTGCACCCCGCGCAAGGGGCCAACTCCGCTCCATCGTCATTGCCCGGCTTATCCGGCCAATCCATCTCGCCTCCCCATTGATCGCCGGAAAAGGCCGGGAGAAGGTATCCGAGCAGCATCTTTGCAGCCTCGGCCAATGGCAATAATGCAACGTCATCGGCTGAAAGCCAGCGACCGCTGGACGCATCCGCCGCAAAGCCGTACAGAATTTGCCTGATTGTCGCCCCAATGCGGAGTCGGGTTTACGGTGTCTTCTGATTCTCCGTTCAAGCGTATTATCGCCCGCCTCACCTATGATCGATCGATCGGTTTCGGCTTCGAACAACTGGGATTGGCGACAGTCCGCTTTCCCCGCCTGATGGCGCTGGCGGTCCTGGCCTTTTCCATCCTCTGCTTTACCCAGATCCCCAAGGCCAATGTCGATGGCGACCTGCTGCGCGTCTATGCGCATTCGGGCCACTATTACGACGCCTATGAGCAATTGTCGGAGACCTTCGGCACCTTCGAAAACGACCTCTACGTGCTGGTCAATTCCGAGCAGCTGGTCGATCCTGACGTCATCGAGCGCGTTCGCGACCTTGCCTTCGAACTCGAGCTCAACGATTTCGCCGTGGGCACCATGTCGCCCTTCACCTTGCGCAAGCCCTCAGCCGGCGGTTCCGTCCCGGCGGTCCCCGAAGGCATGCTGACGGCCGATGAGGTCGCCTTCACGCTCATGGATCTGCAGCAGAACGATCCGATGATGCGCAATCTGATCACGCCCGACCTCACCGGCGTCGTGCTGATCATGTTCCCCAACCAGGAACTGGTGGCCGAGCGCGGCGCCAAGGCGATGATCGACAATCTGCGCGAAACCATCGCCCCCTTCCAGGCCGCAGGCCTGTCCGTCGACATCACCGGTCCGCCGGTGTGGACGACCGAAATGCTGAACGCGGCGGTGGACGATCAGGTCAAGTTCACCGTCTATGGCTTCCTCCTCGGCTCGGCCATTGCGCTCTTCGCGCTGCGCTCGATCACCGGCGCGCTGATCGTCGCCGCCACGCCCTTCCTGGCCGTCATGTGGTCGATGGGCATGATCCTGATGTTCTTCGGCTCCTTCTCCTTCCTCACCATCATCGTCACCACGCTGGTGCTGGTGATTTCCTTTGCCGAGTCGATGTTCTTCACCTTCAACTGGCTGGCCTATTGGCGCGACGGCATGGAGCCCAACAAGGCGGTCGACGCGACGATCAAGCTGGTCGGCCCCGCCACGGCCCTCACCATGCTGATCTCCATGGTCAGCTTCGCCTCGCTCTCGCTCACCCCCGGCCAGGGTGTGCGCGAATTCTCCATGGCCGGCGCCATGGGCTCGTTCCTGCTATTTGCCTGCACCATGACCTTCCAACCCTTGCTGCTCAAACTGTCGCTGCGCCTGGGCTTCAAGGCACCGCCGAAATCGAGCGCCGTGCTGACGGCGCCGCTGCCGCTGAGCTGGTTCCTTGCCCGCCGCTTCGCCCGCCCCCTGGCCATTCTCGGCATTGTCGCCACGGGCCTGCTGCTCATTCCCTATTTCCTCATCGAGCCGCGCTTTTCCTTCGAGGATTTCGTCGCCAAGGAGTCGACGGCGCTCACCGCCGCCGAAAGCATCGATGAAGGCGTGGGCGGCGTAGCACCGCTCTATATTCGCGTGCCATTGCTCGAGAACAACCCCGATGTGGGCGAGGTCGATTTCGAACGCATCAAGCTCGTTCACGGCATTCTCGAAGCCGAGCTGGGCGAGAACAAGGTCATCTCCGCCGCCAGCATGAGCAATTATACCGAGGCCGGCTTCACCCGGGCGGAAGTGCTCGACGCGGTCGGCCCCTTCATGCGCAAGCGCTTTGTCAACGATGAGGGCTCGCAGGCGCTGGTGACGGGTTTCATGCCCACGGTCATCGAGAGCGAACTCCTCAAGGATCTGGTGACTCGGGTCGAGACCGAACTGGTCGAAGCCGGCATTGCCGATGCCGAGCTGGGCGGTTTCCGCATTCTCACCACGTTCGCCACCGACGACATCGTCCGCGGCCTGCAACTCGATCTGACGGTCAGCGTGCTGGTCAATCTGGCGCTGATCGGCTTCGCCTTTCAGTCCTTCCGCGTGGCGCTCGCCTCGGCCATTCCCAATCTCTTCCCCATTCTGGGCACCGAGGCCTGGCTCTGGTATTCCGGCTCCGGGCTACAACTCACCACCGTCATCGCCCTCACCATCGCCTTCGGCATCGCGGTGGACGATACGGTGCATTTTCTGTCGCATTATCTTCATGGCCGGCGCGAGGAGAAGCGCAGTCACGAGGACGCGGTCAAGCACACGCTCTTGCGCATCGGCGGCGCCATTGTCGCCACCACCGTCATCCTCTGTTCCGGCACGGCTATCCTCGTCTGGTCGGAACTGCCGCAAGTGGCCATGTTCGGCTCGCTCTTCGTCATCACCCTGGCGCTCGCCATCCTGGGCGATCTCTTCATCCTGCCCGCTTTGCTGATGGCCGGAGGCAAATTCTTCCATCCCCTGGGCAGGATCCGCGTCCGCACCGCCGACCACGAGGCCACGCCTGACGATCCGATGGGCGACACGCTCACCGGTGAGGGCGGCACCGAGGGCGTGGCCCCTGACCCCGGACGGGCCTAGCCCCGTTCCAGGCTTGAAAAATTCGCGCCGAATCCGGCAGAATTTGCTATCAGAAGCGCGATAACTCGCCGGGGGGCTTGTTGTGACATTCGGAGGCTCTGCACCATGACCTTTCTTGGATCCCTGTCCCGTGCCGCCGCACTGGCAGGTCTCCTGCTCTCATCCGGTTTCGTCGCCACGCCCGCCTTCGCAGGCCCGACGGAAGTCGCCTTGCTCAAATCCTATATCGGCGATTGGCGGGGCCGCGGCACGTTGATCGGCGCAACCACCGAAAGCGTGGTCTGCCGCCTGTCCCTGACACAGGGCAATCAGGACAAGGTCAATTACAACGGCCGCTGCACGCTGGCCGGCACCAATCTGTCGGTGGCCGGAACGCTGGCCTATGTCGAAGCCTCTCGCCGTTACGAAGCGGCCATGACCTCCAATGCCACCTTCAGCGGCATCGCCGTCGGCCAGAAACGCGGCAGCGGCCTCGTCTTCAACCTGCGGGATCGCACGCCCGACGAGGTCGGCAAGGAGATGGCGATCGCCGCCCAGATCAGCCTCCACAGCGACGCCATCGGGGTAACCTTCGAAGTCGTCTATGTCGAATCCGGTGACAGCCTTCGCGCCGAAGTTCCCTTCAGCCGCTGACAGCGCATAAGCCGAAAACGCCGCTGCGCCCATCGGGGGGCGCAGCCTCCTCTTCCTCTACAAGACTACCTGCGTGCCGATTTCCACCACGCGGCCGGTGGGGATATGGAAATATTCCGTGGCATCGCTCGCATTACGGGCAAGACGGACGAACACCCGATCCTGCCAGAAGCACAACAGCCCCGATTTCTGCCCCAGCTTCATGGAGCGGCGAGAGAGGAAGAAGGACGTCGACATGATGTCGAACTTCCACCCCAGCTTGCGCGCCAGGGCCAGGGCCTTGGGCAGATTGGGCGTTTCCATATAGCCGAAAGTAACGATGACCCGCGAGAACAGCTCGTTATAGGCATCGATGGTGACCTTCTCGTCGTCGGGAACGCGTGGCGAAACCGAAGTGCGCACTGTCAGGATAACGTTTTTTTCGTGCAGCACCTTATAGTGCTTCAGACTGTGCAGCAGCGCGGTGGGCGCGCCCTCGATATCGCTGGTGAGAAAGATCGCGGTGCCGGGCACGGTCGTCGGCTTCTTCCGCGCGAGATTATCGACGAGAAACTGCAACGGCACCTCGTCGCGACGGGTTTTCTCGGATAGACGCCGGCGACCGGCCATCCAGCTCCACATGATCAACGCGACCACCAGCGCCACCGCAGCCGGCACCCAGCCTCCCTGAAACAGCTTGGCCGCATTGGCGACGAAAAAGCCGCCATCGATAAGCAGAAAAGCGATGCCGAAGAGGATCACCGCCAGGGGTGGCCATTTCCAGTTGCGCCACATCACCACGACCAGCAGCATCAGGGTGACGACCATCACCCCCGAGACAGCGATGCCATAGGCATTGGACAGGGACGCCGAGCTGCCGAAGGCCGCCACCAGAACCAGGACGCCGATCATCAGCACGGTGTTGATCTGGGGCATATAGATCTGCCCGCTCTGGGTTTCCGAGGTGTGCTGCACCACCATGCGGGGCAGCATGTTGAGAGCGATCGCCTGCTGGGTGAGGCTATAGGTGCCGGTGATCACCGCCTGACTGGCAATGATGGTCGCAAGGGTAGCGAGAATGACGAAGGGCAACAGCGCCCATTCGGGCTGCATTTCGAAGAAGGGGCTGCC
>JAHCJW010000061.1 GCA_026126125.1 Devosia sp. | reverse complement strand
GCTACGGCCCCTATGTCAATCAGGGCAAGATCAACGCCACCATTCCCAAGGACACCAAGCCCGAGGACGTGACGCTCGAACAGGCCATCGCCCTGATCGCCGCTCGCGCCGAAGCCACCGGTACCAAGCTCAAAAAGGCACCGGCAAAGAAGTCCGCCGCCAAGAAAACGGCGACGAAAAAAGTGACGGCGGAAAAGGACGCGGCTGAAAAGAAGCCTGTGGCGAAAAAGACGGCGGCGAAAAAGGCCGCCCCAAAAAAAACGGCTTCTGACGAAGACATTCCGTTCTGAAATCCTGCCCACCGCAGTGGTGTGACAAGCGCGGAGTTCTGCCGCTCGCCCTTGCAGAACATAGACGGAACGCGTATGGTCGTTCCGTCTATGTTCCGATTCTGGGGTCAAGGGGCACATGCTGACGCGCAAACAACATGAATTGCTGATGTTCATCCACGAGCGGATGAAGGAGTCCGGCATTCCGCCATCCTTCGACGAGATGAAGGATGCCCTTGATCTGGCGTCCAAATCCGGCATTCATCGCCTGATCACGGCGCTGGAGGAACGTGGCTTCATCCGCCGCCTGCCCAACCGGGCGCGGGCACTGGAAGTGGTGAAACTTCCCGATTCGATGAACCCCTCTCTTGGCGGCCGCAAGGTTCGTTTCGAGCCGGAGGTTATCGAGGGCAATCTAGGCAAGGTCGCCGCGCCAGTCACCCGTGGCGCCGTCGAAGATTATGCCCGTCCGGTCTCCATCCCGGTCATGGGGCGCATTGCCGCCGGGACGCCAATCGAGGCGATCCAGACCCATTCGCATACCATTGCCGTCCCCCCTGAAATGCTGGGACCAGGCGAGCATTACGCCCTCGAAGTGCGCGGCGATTCCATGATCGACGCTGGCATTTTCGATGGCGATACCGTGCTGATCCGCAAGCAGGAAATGGCCTCGACCGGCGAGATCGTCGTCGCCCTGGTCGATGAAGAGGAAGCCACGCTCAAGCGCCTGCGCCGCAAGGGCAATACCGTGGCGCTCGAAGCCGCCAATCCGGCTTACGAGACCCGTATTTTTCCGCCCGATCGCGTCAAGGTGCAGGGCCGCCTGGTAGGCCTGCTGCGAAAATATTGATCGCGACGCCCCCACAGGTCGAGAAAGTCTGTCCCGTCATGCGCAGGCGGGCGTTCAACTGGTCAAGGGAACACGAGAGCCCGGCGAGGATCCATTAGCCGGTGCGTTACGGGAACTTTCGGAAGAGGCTGGTGTTGCCGGTCGTTTCGTCGACCTTGGCCTGAGGAACCGCGTAGCGGCGTTCACAGAGCCGGACGTTGCAGGGAATCGTTATCGCCTCGCTTCGTCGCCGCCCGGCTATCCGGGCGGTCCATGCCACCCGAGATGGATTGCCCGGACGAGCCCGGCAATGATGGGCGATGGTAAGAGGAAGCAACGCGCCCCATCGAGGCGCAACTCCTGTAGCGTGTCGCGCTTGCTTGCGCGCTGTTCTATCGCCTCCTTCCCTCCCCCCTATCTGGGGAAGGGAAGCCATTACTAGAGCATGTCTCCCGAAAATGGCCCCAGTTTCGGGACAAAGGCATACGGCAAAACAAAGGGTTAAAGCGCAGGGAGCGAGTCTAAAAGAAACGCTCCGCGCTTTAGGACCGTGAAAAGCTGAAGCGCTTTAGTGATTGTCGCGCGGCAGGCCTTCGGTCTGAGCGATGCGTTGATATTTGACGGCGGGCCGCAATACGGCGCCGCTGCCCAACTGATCGACCAGCCCGCGCTGGATTTCCTGCCAGGGCGTCTGGTGTTTGGGGTATTTGTAGCCTCCTTCTTCCTCCAGCATGCGCCGGCGCTGTTCGATTTCGGCATCGGAAATCAGGATATTGGCTTCGCCCTTGTTGAGGTCTATCCGCACCCGGTCTCCGGTCTTGAGAATGGCAAGATTGCCACCCGCCGCCGCTTCCGGCGAGGCGTTGAGGATCGAAGGCGAACCGGACGTGCCCGACTGACGACCATCACCGATACAGGCGAGCGAGGAAACGCCCTTCTTGATCAGGTAATCGGGCGGCCGCATGTTCACCACTTCCGCCGCGCCCGGATAGCCGATCGGGCCAGCCCCGCGCATGAACAACAAGGTGTGCTCATCGATGTCGAGCGAGGGATCGTCGATCCGGTGGTGGTAATCCTCCGGCCCGTCGAATACCACCGCCTTGCCCTCGAACATGCCCGGATGCTCTGGATCGGAGAGATAGCGCTCGCGGAACTCGGGCGAGATAACGCTGGTCTTCATGATGGCGTTATCGAAGAGATTGCCCCGCAGCACCAGGAACCCCGCCTCGGCCTTGAGCGGATTGTCGAAATGCCGGATGACCTTGTCGTCCTCAATCCCCGTATTACGGCAATTCTCGCCGATGGTCTTGCTGTTCACGGTGGGCGCATTCTCATGAATGAGCCCCTGCTGCATCAGCTCATTGACCACGGCCGGCACGCCCCCGGCGTGATAATAGTCCTCGCCCAGATATTCTCCGGCCGGTTGCAGATTGACCAGTAGCGGCACCTTGTGGCCGTGCTGCTGCCACTCATCGATATTGAGATCGACCCCGATATGGCGAGCGATGGCGTTGATGTGGATCGGCGCATTGGTCGAGCCGCCAATAGCCGAATTGACCACGATGGCGTTGAGGAAGTTTTCCTTGGTGAGAATGTCGGAGGGCTTGAGATCCTCGCGCACCATCTCCACCGCGCGCTTGCCGGTGCGATAAGCCATTTCCTGACGGTCGCGATAGGGCGCGGGAATGGCGGCGGAGCCGGGCAGTTGCATGCCCAGGGCTTCGGCCAGCGAGTTCATCGTCGTCGCCGTGCCCATGGTGTTGCAATAGCCCGTCGAGGGCGCCGAGGAGGCCACGAGTTCGATGAATTTGGGATAGTCGATCTCGCCGGCGGCGAGCATCTGCCGGGCCTTCCACACGATGGTGCCCGAGCCCGTGCGCTCGCCCTTGTGCCAGCCATTGAGCATGGGGCCGACCGAGAGCGCGATGGCGGGAATATTGACGGTGGCGGCGCCCATCAACATGGCCGGCGTGGTCTTGTCGCAGCCGATGGTCAGCACCACGCCGTCGAGCGGGTAGCCATAGAGCACTTCGACAAGGCCGAGATAGGCCAGGTTGCGGTCGAGCCCGGCCGTCGGACGCTTGCCCGTTTCCTGGATCGGATGCACCGGGAATTCGATGGCAATGCCGCCCGCTTCGCGAATGCCCTCACGCAGACGCTCGGCCAGAACGATATGGTGGCGATTGCAGGGACTGAGGTCCGAGCCGGTCTGGGCAATGCCGATGATCGGCTTGTCGGACTGCAACTCCTCGCGCGACACACCGAAATTCATGTAGCGCTCGAGATAAAGCGCCGTCATGTCGGGGTTGTCGGGATTGTCGAACCACGCGCGCGAACGCAGCTTGCGTGCGCCGGCTCCGCCATTGTCTGCCGTCATAGTCTTGGTTCCTTGAACTGTCCGCCGCGCGGACACTGGGCCTGGAAGTGACTTGATTTTACCACGCCCAGCGCCAGTGTGAATGCGCCCGGCACAAAAAATCATACAATTCCGCAAACGAGGATCATTCTGTCGTCCCGGTCTGTCGGAACGCCCTGAAAATCTTACCAAAAGAGCGGATAAGGACAGCGCTTTGCTTTAGGCGGAAACGACGGCCGGAGCCGTAAATGCGCTGTTCAGCGGCCGGCAAGCCGACTAGGGTCGCGCCACAAAATGGTTCCCGCGCGAGGAGATGACGAAGTTGAGTGAGTCTGTGGCATGGATCGCCGTGGATTGGGGCACGTCCAATTTGCGGGCCTGGGGGCTGGATGAAGCGGGCACGGTCGTGGCCGCCCGCAGTTCGGACAAAGGCATGGGCAAACTCAAGCGCGAAGAGTTCGCCGCAGCCCTCGCTGAAACGATCGGCGACCTGGAGGTGGTGGGCAGCGCACAGGTGCTGATCTGCGGCATGGCCGGCGCGCGCCAGGGCTGGCTGGAAGCGCCGTACCTGGAAGCGCCGACCGATCTGCGCGGCCTTGCCGCCGGCGCCGTCCATCCCGAAGCCGGCCCGGCCTATACCGTCTCCATCCTGCCCGGTGTGTGCCAGAAGCGTGGCGGCGACGACGTCATGCGCGGCGAGGAAACCCAGTTGCTTGGCCTCGCCACCATCATCCCGGAGTATTCCGGCCTCGTCTGCATGCCGGGAACCCATTCGAAATGGGCGCTGCTCGATGGCACCCGCATTGACCATTTTTCCACCGCCATGACTGGCGAAATGTTCGATCTGCTCAAAACCCACTCGGTGCTGCGCCACTCACTCGGCGGCGATCTTGACGGCCCACAACGCGCGGACGGCTTCGCCGCCGGCGCTGCCGATGGCCTCGAAAACCCCGCCAATCTGCTGGGCCAATTGTTCAGGGTGCGGGCCAGCGCACTGATTTCCGACCGGCCGGCGGATTGGTGCGCGGGCTATCTTTCGGGGCTGTTGATCGGCACGGAAATCGCCGCCAACCGCCATCAGATCGGTAACCAGCCGGTTCCGCTCATCGGCTCACAGGCCTTGTGCGACCTCTACGCCCAGGTGCTGAGCCTTGCCGGCGCGGCGGGCCGCCCTGTCGATGCCACCGAAGTTGTGCTGGCCGGCCTCAAGGCCGCGCGCGAAAACGCCTGAGGAAACAAGCATGTCCCATCGTCACATCATCGCCATTTTGCGCGGCATCACCCCGGATGAGGCCGTGCCCGTCTGCACCGCCCTCGTCGATGCCGGCATCACACTCATTGAAGTGCCTCTCAACTCGCCCAATGCCACGGATAGCATTGCCCGAGCCGTCAAAGCGCTGGGCGAGCGGGCCGAGATCGGCGCCGGCACGGTGCTCTCCGAAGAAGACGTGCGCGCCGTGGCCCAGGCCGGCGGCAGCTTCATCGTCTCGCCCGATACCAATGAAGCGGTGATCGCGGAAACCGTGCGGCTGGGGCTCAAATCCTATCCGGGCGTGTTCAGCCCCAGCGACGCCTTCAAGGCCATCCGCACCGGGGCCTCGGGGCTCAAGTTTTTTCCTGCCGAAGTGCTCGGCGCCAAGGGCATCAAGGCGATGAAGGCAGTGCTGCCGCAGACCCTGCCGCTTTATGCGGTCGGTGGCGCCAATCCGGACAATTTCGACGAATTCTTCGCCGTCGGCTGCACCGGGTTCGGATTGGGCAGCTATCTCTACAAGCCCGGCACCAGTGTCGAGCAGGTGAGCGAACGTGCGGCCTCGGCCGTCGCCGCCTATGACAAGGGAACATCGGCATGAGCGACACCGCACGGCTGCTCATCGACAGCAAATGCGAACTGGGCGAGGGGCCGATCTGGCATCCCGGCCGCCAGCAATTGTTCTGGTTCGACATCAACGAACAATCCCTGTTCGCCGCCAACGCAGGTGGTGAAATAGAGGAAAGCTGGCTGTTCAACGAAAGCGTGGCCGCCGCCGCCATCGTCGATGACCAGACGCTGGCCATCGCCAGCGAGAATGGCCTTATCCGCTTCGATCTGTCGGTTGGCGGCATCAATCGCCTTGCCGATATCGAGCGCGACATTCCCGCCAATCGCGCCAATGACAGCCGCGTCCATCCCTCGGGCGCGTTCTGGATCGGCACCATGGTCAAGGACGAAGGGCCGAAAAACGGCGCGGTTTATCACTATCGCGCGGGCGAAGTGACGCGCATCATCGACAAGGTCGCCATTCCCAACGCCACCTGCTTCTCGCCCGATGGCCGCATCGCCTATTGGACCGATACGCCGAGCCAGAAAATTCTGAAATGCGCCACCGATCCGGCCACGGGCCTGCCGATCGGCGAATGGGAACTCTTCGCCGATGTGTCGGGCCATCGCGGCTATCCCGATGGCGCGGTGGTTGATAGCGAAGGCTATCTCTGGAACGCGCGTTGGGGCGGCAATTGCGTGGTCCGGCACGCGCCGGATGGCTCCATCGACCGCATCATCGAGGTTCCCGTCAGCCAGGTCACCTGCCCCGCTTTCGGTGGCAAGGACCTCAAGACCATCTTCATCACCACGGCAGCCAAAACGCTGTCACCTGAAAAACTGGCCGAAGAAAAGGTCGCCGGTGGCGTCTTCGTCATCGATCTCGACGTCCCCGGCCTGCCCGAAACACCGATCCTGCTCTGAGCCTTGCCATGACCATCAGCCCTACCCTCGGCGTTTGCTACTACCCGGAACACTGGCCTGAAGACTGGTGGGACCGTGACGCCCAGCGCATGGCGGAGGTCGGTATCACCTATGTGCGCATCGGCGAATTCGCCTGGTCGCGGCTGGAGCCGACGCCGGGCGATCTTCAGCTCGACTGGATGATCCGCGCCATGGACGTGCTCGGGCGCCATGGCCTCAAGGTCATCGTCGGCACGCCCACGGCGACGCCGCCGCGCTGGATGGTCGACAAGCATCCCGACATGCTGGCCGTGGATGCCAATGGCCGGCAAAAGGGCTTCGGCTCCCGACGCCATTACGATTTCTCCCATCTGGGCTATCGCGCGGAAGCGGCGCGCATCACGCAGATCCTCGCCGATGCGCTGAGCGATCATCCGGCCCTGGGCGGCTGGCAGACGGACAATGAATATGGTTGCCACGCCACCACCTATTCCTACTCTCCGGTGGCGCTCTCCGGTTTCCGGAAATGGCTCGCCCAGCGTTACGGATCGATCGAGGCGCTGAACCAGGCATGGGGTAATGTGTTCTGGTCTATGGAATATAACCATTTCGACCAGATCGAATTGCCCAATCTCCTGGTCTGCGAGCCCAACCCGATCCACGACCTCGATTTCCGCCGCTATGCCTCCGATCAGGTGAGCGCCTTCAACAAGGTGCAATACGATATTCTCAAGGCCAAGCGGCCCGACCTGCCGGTCATCCATAATTTCATGAGCCGTATTACCGATTTCGATCATTACGATGTGGCCGAAACTCTCGATGTGGCGAGCTGGGACTCCTATCCGATTGGGCATCTGGCGGTCAGCGATGAGCCGGAAGACATCAAGCGGCACTACATGCGCCAGGGCGATCCCGACAACGCCGCCTTCCACCACGATCTTTACCGCACGGTGGGCCATGGCCGCTGGTGGATCATGGAGCAGCAGCCCGGGCCGGTGAACTGGGCGCAGTTCAATCCCGACCCCCTGCCCGGCATGGCGCGCCTCTGGGCCTGGGAAGCCTTTGCGCATGGTGCCGAGGTCGTGTCCTATTTCCGCTGGCGGCAGGCGCCCTTCGCTCAAGAACAGATGCATGCCGGGCTCCTGCGTCCCGACAACGAGCCCGCTCCAGCCTATGAGGAAGCGCGCCAGGTGGCGCGCGAACTCGCCACGACCGGCATCGGCGGTGTGGCGGGCAAGGCGCGTGTCGCCGTGGTGTTCGACTATGAGAGCGAATGGGCCTGGGAGGTTCAGCCGCAATCCAAGGGTTTCAGCCACGGCGCCCATATCCGCGACATCTATGCCGCCTTCCGCAAGCACGGGGTCGATATCGACATTCTCTCACCCAAGACCAGGAGCTTTGCCGGCTACGATATCGTCGCCCTGCCCGCGCTCTTCGCCTGGACCGAGGAACTGCGCGAAGCCGTCGCCGATTTCGATGGCTATTTGTTGCTCGGGCCGCGCACCGGCTCGAAAACCAAGAATTACGCCATTCCGGCCAAGCTTGGACCCGATCTGTCGCCCAATCTGCTCGACGCGCGCGTCGTGCGGGTGGACAGCGTACCACCCCATGTCTCGGTGCCGGTCAAGGGCGGCGGCTCGACTCGACTGTGGCGCGAAAAAGTCGAGACGCGCGGCGAGGTGGTGATGGAAGACAGTGAAGGCGTGCCCGTACTGATCGCGCAGGGCAAGCTCTATTACCTCACCGCCAGCGGCGACCGCGCATTGATGCAGTGCATCGCCGACCATCTCATCGCCGAAGCCGACCTGCCGGTGCTCAACCTGCCGGCCGGCGTCCGCGCTCGCAGCCGGGGCGGCTTCCGCATCTATGTCAATTATTCGTCCGGCTCGGCAACGCTCAACCCGGCGGCGGATGAAGCGGGATATGTCGTCGGCGGCGCGGAAATTTCGGCTGCGGGCGTCACTGTCGCCACACTCGCCAAGGGCGATTGATCTGCGCGATGGCCGGGCGCACGACAAAACGCCCGGCCGCCGTATCCCAAGCCAGCCAATGGACGCCGTGGCGCTCCAATTGCTGCGGACCGATCAGCACGCCATCGCCGCCGCACCAGCTGGGCGCGGCGATCCTGGTCACCACCAGATCGTAGCCGAAGCAATCTTCGGCGAAGGCGGCGGCGTTGCGGATGATGGTCACGCTGAAATCCCCCGCATAGACGACGCAGCCCAGACTGTCGCAGCGCATTCCCGAATGCTTGCCGAGAATTTCGGTCTGGTAGTGGCGGCTCCACACATCGACGGCAAAACTGCCCGTTCGCCCGCTGGCCAACGCCAGGGCGTCGCCATCGCGTATGGCCACCGCCTGTGTGGTGTCGGCGATCAGCACATCGGGTCGCGCGGCAAACCCGAAGACAAGCACCAGAGGCAAAACCAGCGCTGGCCCCAGAAGCCGCCATCGCCCTTGGAGAAACGCGAACCAGGCCAGCGCTGCAACACCGAAGAGCAGCGCCCAAATCGTCAGCAACGGGTTACCGGTTATGCCCTCGCTCCATCCTGCCACCAGCTCGGCCACCTCGACCATGCGGTCGATATTCCAACCCATAAGGCGCAAAAACACCCCATCCCACCCCAATGGCATGACCAGAACCGCCAGGACGCCGAACCACATGATCAAGCTGACAAAGGCCAGCGCCAGCACATTACCCAGAACACCAAGTGGCGCCGTTTGCTGAAAATGATAGGCGGAAAACAACAGGGTCGCGAGGCCGGCGATGAAGCTGGTGGCGGCGGTGGCTAAAATAAACCGAGCGAACCGCTCCAGCGCCCCCGCCTTGCCCCCCGCCCCTTGCCGGGGCAATTCATAAACCCCGATCAGCGCCACGACGGCGGCAAAGGAAAGCTGGAAGCTCGGGCGAAACACGCTGGCTGGGTCCATGACGATAATCACCAGGGCCGCTATGGCGACATTGCGCATGGTCAGCGCCCGACGCCCGGCCAGCACCGCGCCAAAGATCAGCGCCAGCATCAGGGTCGAGCGAAAGGCGGGCACATTGTCCGGCCCGCCGGCCAGCAGCAGATAGCCGAAGGCCGCGACAAGGCCGGCGATGGCGGCAATTTTCTTGATCGGCCAGGCGACGAGCCAGGGCATCGAGGCCAGCAAAAGCCGCACCAGCCAGAAAATTCCGCCGGCGACCATGGAGAGGTGCAGGCCGGAGATCGAATAGACATGGGCCAGCCCCGAGGCGGCCATCACGTCGCGCGTCGCGTCGGAAATGCTGCTCTGGTCGCCCACCATCATCGCCTTGCCGATGGCGGCGCTGGCGCCCTCGAGCACCAGATCGATACGGCCACCGATGAAACTGCGCAGCGCCTGTACCCGGCGATTGAGATCGGCATCGTCGCCGCGCGCGACGATTTCGAACCCGCTGGTCACCCCGCCATAGGCGCCAATGCCAGAAAAATAGGAATGGAACTGCCCGTCATGCGTGCCGGGCAGGACCGGGCCGGGAACCGGCGCCAGACGCAGTTTGGCGCGGATGGTATCCCCGGGCTCCAGCACCGGTTGCAACGGCACCAGCAGACGCGACCGGCGAATGGGAACGGCCCGGCTGCCCTCGATCGGCACGATTTGCGACACCACCACTCGCCTGCCCTCGCCATCGGCCGACAACACCTCATCGACCCTGGCCTCGTAGGCGCCATAAGTGGGAAATCTCAGCATCGGCGTGCCGAAGGCCATGGCATGCAGCGGCAGCAGGCAGAAGCCGATCCAGATGGCAGCAATCTGGCTGCTCCAGCGCAGCATCGATAGCGACTGCATGGCGAGGGCATAGAGAAACAAGCCGGCAATGCCGGCCGAACCCAGGATGAAATGCAGCATCTCAGGCTCGTCGGGCAACGCGGCATAGATGACCAGTCCCATGATCAGACTGAACGGCAACAGCACGAAAGCACGCCGCTGTTCGCTCGCCGCCGCCAGGTCAAGGCGTAACGAATTGATTACGCGATGCGGCCACGCCCCAGCCTGGACCCGTCGCGGCCAGCTGCGTTCGGACATCGCTTTCGGGCCTGCGCCCGGCCCCTTTGCTGCTCCCTGCCGAGACACCGCGCGCACCCCCGCCCTTGCGCTCAAGCCCGCCTATGCTACACACGGCCCGAAATTGATCAAATCGTTCCGGTTGCCATGTCCCAGGTTGTCACTCGCTTCGCTCCCTCTCCTACCGGCTACCTGCATATCGGCGGCGCGCGCACTGCGCTGTTCAGCTGGGCCTTCGCCAAGAACCAGGGCGGCAAGATGCTGCTCCGCATCGAGGACACCGATCGCGAACGTTCCACCGAAGCGGCCGTTGTGGCGTTGATTGATGGCCTCAAATGGCTGGGCCTCGACTGGGAGGGCGAGCCGATCAGCCAGTTCGCCCGCGCCTCGCGCCACGCCGAGGTCGCCCATGAACTGGTTACGCTCGGCCATGCCTATTACTGCTATTGCTCGCCCGAAGAGCTCGACCAGATGCGCGAGGAGGCCCGCGCCGCCGGCAAGCCGCCCCGTTACAATGGGTATTGGCGCGACCGCGACCCGTCCGAAGCCCCTCCCGGCGTCAAGCCGGTGGTGCGCATCAAGGCGCCGCTGACCGGCGAGATCGTCGTCGACGACCACGTCCAGGGCAAGGTCGTGTTCAAGACCGAGAACCTCGACGACTTCATCATTTTGCGCTCGGACGGCACGCCGACCTATATGCACGCCGTGGTGGTCGATGACCACGATATGGGCGTGACCCACATTATCCGCGGCGACGATCACCTGACCAATGCCGCGCGCCAGATCATCATCTACAACGCCATGGGCTGGACCGTGCCGGAAATGGCCCATATTCCGCTCATCCATGGGCCGGATGGCGCAAAGCTCTCCAAGCGTCACGGTGCGCTCGGCGTCGAGGCCTATCGCCAGATGGGTTATCTGCCCGCGGCCATCCGCAACTATCTGGCGCGGCTCGGCTGGAGCCATGGCGACGAGGAAATCTTCTCGACCGAGCAGATGGTCGAGTGGTTCTCCCTCGAAGCGCTGAACAAGGGCGCGGCGCGCTTCGACTTCGTCAAGCTCGAGAACATCAACGGCCATTATATCAGAGAAGCGACGCCGGATTATCTCTACGAGGTGATGCTGGCGACCGCCCAGGAAGTCGGTCGCACGGCAGATGTCGAAGGGCTCGGCGCCAACCAGCAGACCGTGCTGGCGGCACTGCCCGAATTGCAACCGCGCGCCAAGACCATCCTCGAGTTGATCGACCTGGCGCAGTTCATCTATGCCACGAGGCCGATCACGCCGGACGCCGCCGCCGCTGCCCTGCTGACCCCCGACGCCAAAAGCATCCTTTCGGGTATTGCCGATACGTTAGGGGGGCTTAACGAATGGTCAGTACCCGCCATCGATGCGGCCATGCGCAGGCTGGCTGAGAAGAAGGGGCTGAAATTGGGCAAACTGGCGCAGCCCTTGCGCGCAGCCCTTACGGGACGCACTGTTTCGCCTGGCATTTTCGAAGTGATGGTTCTGATCGGCCGCGACGAATCCATGGCCCGACTCACAGACCAGATCGCCTGATCACAAGGCGGAGCGGAGGGTAAGGCCCACTTACCTATCGGTTGCCTGCGCAGGGGAAAAGCTGATACCTCTGCGCCAGCAATGGGCACCGGTCCAGGTGTCTGCCCCGCCCTATTCATATATTCTGTTTCTGGGGCCGCTGGCATAGCGAGGAGAGCTCAATGACCGACAAAGTCGCCAAACTCGTCATCGGAGATGAGAGCCACGAATTTCCGATACTGAGTGGATCGGTGGGGCCGGATGTCGTCGATATCCGTTCGCTCTACGCCAAGACGGGCCTGTTCACCTACGATCCGGGCTTCACCTCGACGGCGGCTTGCGACAGTGCCATCACCTATATCGACGGCGACAAGGGCGAACTTCTCTATCGCGGCTATCCCATCGAACAGTTGGCCGACAAATCCAACTATCTCGAAGTCTGCTATCTGCTGCTTTACGGCGAACTGCCGAGCAGGACCCAGTTCGCCGAATTTGAAAAGCTGGTGACCAACCACACCATGGTGCATGAGCAGATGCACTATTTCTATCGTGGTTTCCGCCGTGACGCCCATCCGATGGCGATCATGACCGGCGTGGTCGGCGCCATGGCCGCCTTCTATCACGACTCGACCGATATCAACGACCCGCGCCAGCGCGAAATCGCCTCGATCCGCATGATCGCCAAAATCCCGACCCTGGCGGCGATGGCCTACAAATATTCGGTTGGGCAGCCCTTCGTCTATCCGCGCAACGATCTCGACTACGCGTCCAACTTCCTGCACATGTGCTTCTCGGTCCCCGCCGAGGAATACAAGGTCGATCCCAAGATCGCCCGGGCCATGGACCTGATCTTCACGCTGCATGCCGACCACGAGCAGAACGCCTCCACCTCGACGGTGCGTCTGTCCGGTTCGTCCGACGCCAACCCCTTCGCCTGTATCGCCGCCGGCGTGGCCTGCCTCTGGGGCCCAGCCCATGGTGGCGCCAACGAAGCCGCGCTCAACATGCTGCGCGAAATCGGCACGGTAGATCGCATTCCTGAATTCATCGCCCGCGCCAAGGACAAGAACGATCCGTTCCGCCTGATGGGCTTCGGTCACCGCGTCTACAAGAATTTCGATCCGCGTGCCAAGGTGATGCAGCAGACCGCCAAGGAAGTGCTGGCCATTCTCGGCGTCGAGAACAACCCGACCCTGCAGGTTGCCCAGGAACTCGAACGCATCGCGCTCGAAGACCAGTATTTCATCGATCGCAAGCTGTACCCGAACGTCGATTTCTATTCCGGCGTCATCCTCGATGCCATCGGCTTCCCGACCTCGATGTTCACCGTGCTGTTCGCCGTCGCCCGCACCGTCGGCTGGATCAGCCAGTGGAAGGAAATGATCGGCGACCCGCAAAAGAAGATCGGGCGTCCGCGCCAGCTCTACAACGGCGCCGCCGCCCGCGACTACGCGCCCATCGGCTCCCGCTGATCAACACCCGCAAAAACAGGAAAACCCCGTCATTGGCGGGGTTTTTCTTTGTGGCCGCGATACCGGCCGCAACACGCGCTCGCCGCAGGACTTATTTCTTCTTCCAGTGCCGCAAAACGCGCTGCGCGGGGTCGACACGCGGCTCACCGGCTGCCCCCTCTTCCATCAGCCGCCGAATATGGGCAAACCCGGCTAATTGCGCGGCCATGGCCGCCGGTTCGTCCAGAAGCGTCGTCACCTCCCGCAACACCGCATCGGGATCCGCCTCCAGTTGCAGCACTTCGGGCACCAGCGGCGCATCCAGGATGGCGTTGGGAAGCGCGGCGTATTTCACCTTGTATTTCAGCCAGCGCTTGGCCTGCCCCTTGTCGGCGACATAGGTGGTCACCATCGGAATGCCGGCCAGCGCCAGTTCCAGCGTCACAGTGCCGGTGACGGCGACACCGGCCACGGCGCGCGACAGCGCTTCTGCCCTGCCCGCCTCTCCCGTCACCACCTCCACCGGCACGGGCCAGGCCGAAACCTCGCGACGCACCCGTTCAGCCAGACGCCCCGGCGTCGGAAGCGCAAATCCGGTAATGCGTGAATGTCCTCGCAATCGCTCCGCGACGATGCGCATCAGGGGCAAATGGCGGCGTAACTCCCCTTCGCGGCTGCCCGGCAAGAGCAATACTGGACCACGCGCGGGGACGGCCTCACGCTGCGCGAAGGCCGCCGTGGCAGGATGGCCGATATAGACCGTCTCCGGCCCGCCGGCCTGGCGCATGAAGGCAGGCTCGAACGGCAGGACAGCCAGAACCTCGGTAAAATGCGGTGTCAGCGCCTTGGCTCGCTCGGGTTTCCAGGCCCAGACGGCAGGCGCCACGCATAACAGCACGGGGATTTGCGGCGCAACGCGGTGCACTTGCCTGGCGACGATCGCCGAAAAAACCTGGGCATCGACCAGCACGACCACATCGGGTCTGGTCTTGACGATCGCCCTGGCCACCTGCCGGGCGCGCCACAGCAATTTGGGCAGCCGCGGCAGCACATCCGCCCAGCCCATGACCGAAAGTTCGCTCATCTCGAACTGGGACCTGAGGCCGCATTCCTGCAAGGCCTCGCCACCGACGCCGCTCAGTTCCACATCCGCATGCGCCCGCAGGCGCCGCACCAGATCGGCGCCGATCCGGTCGCCCGAAGGCTCGCCGGCGAGAATATAGAGGCGCAGCGGCGCGACAGCCGGCCCGGCCACGGCCTAGTCTTCGTCCTGCAGATTGCCAGGTAGGCAGAGCGCACGGCCAGCGGCGTTCGCCGACGAGATGAAGGCCACCACGTCCTGAACCAGCTTTTCGTCCTTGAACGTCCCGGCAGCCCCATCGACGCGATCACGCAGCGTGCCCTCGCTGGCGAACATCACCCGAAAGGCGGCCCGCAACGTGTTGATGGACTCCTGCTCGAAACCGCGGCGCTTGAGACCGACGAGATTGAGCCGCAGCTTCGCCCGGTTGCCCACGGCAAGACCATAGGGAATGACGTCGGCGTCGATCATGCTATGCGCGCCGATAAAGGCATAAGCGCCGATATGCACGAACTGCCGCACCGCGCAGATACCGCCGAAGCTGACATAGTCACCGATCACCGAGTGACCGGCGATGCCGACATAATTGGCGAGCACGACATTGTTGCCCACCGTGCAATCATGCGCCACATGCGAGCAGGCCATCAAAAGGCAGTCATTGCCGATCTTGGTCAGCATGCCCCCGCCCTCGGTGCCCGGATTGATGGTCACCGATTCGCGGATCGTGCAGCGCTCGCCGATCTCGAGGCGCGATTCCTCGCCGTGATATTTCAGATCCTGCGGCTGATGGCCGATGGAAGCAAAAGGAAAAATCCGCGTGCCCGCACCGATGCTCGTTCGGCCCTCGACCACGGCATGGGAGACCAGCTCCACATTGTCACCCAACGTGACGTTCTCGCCCACCATACAATAAGGTCCGATGCGAACACCGGACCCAAGGCGGGCACCACTGGCAACGATGGCCGTCGGATGAACGCCGGCCACCGTCACGGGGTCGCCTCGACGATCATCGCGGTGATCTCTGCTTCGGCGATGACGGTACCCTTCACCTTGGCCTCGGCCTTGTAGCGCCCAACGGTACGGCGGCGATGCATTTTGGCGATATGGTACTCGATGGTATCGCCCGGCCCCGCCGGCTTGCGGAACCGCGCATTGTCCACGCCAAGCAGCATGACGATGCTCTTCTTGTCCGCGGTCGAATCGTGGCGGATGACGATGGCCCCGGCGGTCTGCGCCATGCCCTCGACGATCAGCACACCCGGAAAAATCGGATTGCCCGGAAAATGGCCCTGGAAGATCGGCTCATTGGCGGTGACGTTCTTGATGCCCACCGCCGACTCATCACCATCGATATCGACGATGCGATCGATCATCAGCATGGGATAGCGGTGTGGCAGCGCTTGGAGGATATCCGCGATGCTCATCGCATCCAGTTCGGTGGCCTCGGTAACAGTCTCGGTCATCCCCGCTTATCCCCTTTGGATAATTTACGTGTCGCGGCAAGTTCGCGCCAAAAGTCCTTTATATCCTGCGCGGGTGCCCCGGCAAGTTTTGAGCCGGCAGGCCAATCCTTGGTCACCGCCGCCCGGCCATGCACGACCGAGCCGGCGCCGATCCGCAAATGCCCCGAAGTGCCGACGCCGCCGCCCATAAGCACGCCGTCCTCGACGATGGTGGAGCCTGAAAGCCCGCTCATCGCCGCGATCAGACAATTGCGGCCAATGCGGCAATTATGGCCGATCTGCACAAGATTATCGATTTTCGTGCCATCGCCGATCACCGTATCGCCCAGCGCGCCGCGATCGATGGTGCTGTTGGCGCCGATCTCGACCCGGTCCTGCACGATGACGCGCCCCAATTGCGGGATCTTGCGATTGGCCGTGCCATGATCGAGCCAGCCAAAGCCTTCCGTGCCGATACGCACGCCCGAATGCAGCACGGCCTCATTGCCAATATGCGCGCAATCAATGGTGCAATTGGCGGCGATGATCGCGTTGCGCCCGATAGTGACGCCCGGCCCGATGACGGTATTGGCCCCGATCACCGTGCCGCGGCCGATCTCGACCCCGGCGCCGATCACGACATTGGCGCCAAGGATCACATCGCGCTCGACAATCGGTGTTCCCAGATCGTCCCGGCCCCCAGCGATGATCGAGCGCGTGCTGGCGGGGTATAGCCGATCGAGAATTTCGGCGAAGAGATTATGCGGTTTGTTCACCACAATGGCGACAGCGCCCGCCGGCACATCCTCGAGGAGACCGGCGTTGACCAGCGCAAGGCCGGCCTTGCTGCGGCGCAGTTCGGCCGCATAGCTCGGATGGGCCGCCAGCACCAGATCGCCCGGCCCGGCAAGGTCGAGTTCGCTGACGCCGCTCACGACGCGCGCGGGATCAGCCAGGGTTGCGACGACATCCTGACGGCCCAACTCGGCCAGCAGGGCGCCTATCGCGATGGGACCGGCAAAACGATGAAAACGGGTGTCGACCATGACGTCACTTCAAAACAAAGAGCCGCGGCGCTACCGCCCCGCGGCTCGATAAGCTCTCCCATACTGCTCCAATTAGAGCAAGGTCGAGAGGGTGACCTGGAAGACCTGAGTACGGTCGGCCGTGGACTTGTTGAGCACGTGGGCGAAATCGCCACGCAGCGGCCCGAACGGCGAATCCCAGATGAGCGAGGCGCCGATGGAGGTCCGCCACGGCGAATCCTGGCTGGCGGCATCGACCGGCACGGCGCCGATATTGGGCAGGCCGTCGATCCAGGCCGCATCGGCCCAGATGGCGCCGCTCAGGCCATAGTTCTCGGGCAGCGCCGGGATCGGGAACTGCACTTCGGCCGAGACGCCGGCATACATGGTCGCACCCAGATACTCGCCGCTGGTCAGGCGCGGACCGATACCCCGTCCCTCGAAACCGCGAATGAGGTTCGCACCGGGCATGAAGGCTTCGACCGAGTGAACACCCGAATTGTCGAGGCTGTTGATCACGCCGGCCTGGCCGCGAATGCTGGCCACGATCCCGCTGTCCTGCATGACCGGGATGAAGTAGCGACCGCGCGCTTCGGTCTTGAGCAGGTTGTGGTCCCAGCCGATATATTGCTGCGAGAAGGTCGCATAGAGACCTTCCGTCGGCTTCTTGCTGTCGTCGAGGCCATTCCAGGTCAACGAATAGCCGACAAAGGCCTTGTTGAATTCCTGAGCATGGGCGACCAGCGACGACTTATACTGCGGATTGTCCTTTTCGTCGGAAATCAGGCGACGCTCATAGCCGCCGAACACCGACGCCGTCAGCGCGCTGGTGACCGGTACGCCAAAGCGCAGCTGTCCGCCCGTGACCTGCGAACCGTAGAAGGTGGTGGTCGTCTCGTCATAGATGCGGTGATAGGCGTCGACGCCTGCCGCCACCTTGAGCCCCATGAAGCGCGGCTCGGTGAACGAGAAATCGAAAGTCCGGCCAGCCTGAGTGGCGCCGACAGCGGCGCGCAGATACTGGCCGCGACCGAGGAAATTGCGCTCGGTCAGCGAAATCTCGCCCAGGATACCATCGGTGGTCGAATAGCCTGCGGTCGCACCATATTCACCGGTCGAGGACTCGGTGACATTGACGTTCAGCACGATCTTGTCAGCCGACGACCCCGGCCCGGTGGAAACTTCCACCCGCGAGAAGAAGCCCAGCGATTCGATGGCGTTGCGGCCACGGATGACCATGGAACGGTTGAAGGGGTCGCCTTCACCGAATTCCAGCTCGCGACGGATAACGAAATCGCGCGTCTTGGTGTTGCCGGTGATATTGATGCGCTCGACATAGATACGGGCGCCTTCATCGACCAGATAGGTCACGTTGAACGTACCGGTGGCGACGTCGCGATCGAGCCGCGCCCGCACGTCGGCGAAGGAATAGCCCTGCGCTGTCGCTTCATAGGCCATGTCTTCGATCGACCGCTGCAGATCGGCAACCGAATACTGGCCACCCTTGCCGGTCTTCACCGTGCCGCGCAGAACATCGGTATTCAGACCATTGATGCTGGTCTCGATCCCGACATTACCGAACTGGTAGCGCTGGCCTTCATTGATGGTGAAATTGATGAAATAGGCGTTCCGGGCCGCGTCATATTCCGCGACGGAATTGACCTGCGCATCGGGATAGCCGCGATTGCCGTAATAGAGACGGATGCGCTCGCGATCGATCGCCAGCTTCTGCTCGTCATAGCTGTCGTCACGCAGGAGCCAGCTCAGGATGCCGGTTTCCTTGGTGAGCATCGTGCCCTTGAGATTGCCGGCGCCGATGGCGTTATTACCGGTGAAGTTGATCGCCGCGATGCCCGCGCGCTCACCTTCATTGACCTGGAAGATCACACGGACGCGGCCATCATTGGTCGCTTCGGTCCGTGCGGTCACGCCGACGCCGAGGAACCCGTCGCGATCATAGGCCTGACGAATGCTTTCGATATCTGCCGCCAGACGCTGCTGGGTGAAGATACCCGAAGCGGAGACATCCACCATCGCCAGAAGCTGCGCATCGGAGAAGCGCCGGTTCCCCTCGAACAGGACCGAACCGACCAATTTCTCCTGAGCCTGCGCGGCGACAACGCCCAACACCGGAAGTCCTGCACCGACCAGGGGACTGGCTCCCATGATCGCAATCGCGGAAACGGCGCCACGCATCAGCTTGGTGGGGTTAATCATATTGTTATTGCCTTCTGCGACCGGCCCGGAGAATCGACATGCGAACGCTCCCCCAAGCTAACTCCATTGAAGTGTTTTACTGTTTTTTTAACCACGGACAAGCCGTAAGCCGTGACGCGGTTAGCAATTCATTTTTGCGCTTGTATTCGTGCAACACCTTGCCAACCAAGGTTAACAGGGTGTTAGCGCAGGATGCCGAAATGCGCGAAGATCGTGTCGTTGAACAACGTAAACACCATCAGCGCCAGCACCAGAGCAAATCCGAAGCGGAAGCCCATTTCCTGTGTGCGCATGCTGAGCGGGCGTCCGCGCACTGCTTCGAAGAGGTAGTAGAGCAGATGGCCGCCATCCAGCATCGGCACCGGCAATAGATTGAAAATGCCGATATTGAGCGAGAGTAGCGCCATCAGGTTGATGAGGGCGATGACACCGAGAGTTGCAACTTCGCCCGAGACTTTGGCCACCTTTACCGGGCCGCCGAGCTGTTCCACATCCCCTCGCCCGACAAAGAAGTCACCGAGGAATTCGCCGGTGCGCTGTATGATGAAGCGGATTTCCTCCACCGTCATG
>JAHCJW010000060.1 GCA_026126125.1 Devosia sp. | reverse complement strand
CAAGGAACGGGTCTATCAGCAGTCGATCTCGTTCTTTTCGACCAATGAGACGGTGCTCACCGCGCTGTCGGCCTCGTTCACCGGCATGTTCGGACTGCACGAATCGACCCAGACGCTCAACGCCATGAAGGAAGGCATGTCCAAGAGCCTCGAAACGCTCTCGGAAATCGGGGACAAGGTGCAGGAAGAAGCGGTCAAGGCCGGCTATGGCCCCACCGTGCGCGCCGATGCGGTCAAGAAGCTGGTGGATTCGGTGGTCAATTTCCAGGAGAAGAGCCGCACCATCATCAACGAGATGCGCGTGGCCTCGACCAAGAATTCGGCCGAAATCCGCGACGCGGTCGAGGACGGCAAGCGGCGTCTGGCGACGCTGGCCGCCGAAGGCAATGCGCTACTGCTCGAAACCAAGAACTGAAAGTCTGTTGCAGGGGATGAACGCCTAGGATGAGTGACGCGACGGCGAAGCCGGCTGCTCCCCTCGATGAAGTCATGCTGGCGATGGACGTGGTCGACACGCTCCGTCACCGGCAGGACCTCGCCATCCGCGAACTCGATGGCGCGGCGCGCGAAGCGCAGCTGATCGCGCGGTTGCGTGATATCTACCACCAGCAGGGCATCGAGGTACCCGATCACATCCTCAAGGAAGGCGTCTCGGCGCTGGCCGAGAGCCGCTTCGTCTACGAGCCCCCTGCCCCGGGCTTCGGCACCACGATGGCCCGGATCTATGTCGGGCGCAAACGCTGGGGCAAACCCGTCCTGGCGGGGCTCCTGGCCCTGCTGGTGCTGGGCATCGGTTATTTCGGCGTCTGGCGGCCCTATACCGCCGGACAGGCCGCCCAGGCACGGATCGAGCTGACAGAAGGCCTGCCCGCGCAGATGGATGCGCTGCGCCAGACCATTTTCGAGGAAACCAAGGTGCAACAGGCCGTGGTGCAGGCCGATGCGCTGGTGGCGCGCGGCAAGGCCCTGGCCAATGAAGGCAATCGCACAGGGGCCGAGGACGCGGTGGAGCGGCTGACGGCGCTGCGCGACCAGCTGCGGCAGGAATATGTGTTGCGGGTGGTCAATCGCGCCGATGTGCAATCGGGGTTCTGGACCTTTCCCGAGATCAATACCGACGCCACCAATTACTATATCGTTGTCGAGGCGATCGACCCCAATGGTGCTACGCTGTCGCTGCCCATCCTCAACGAGGAAACCGGCGCGACCGAGACCGTCGCCATCTGGGGCGTCCGCGTGCCCGAGAGTGTCTACAATGCGGTGGCCGCCGACAAGCGCGACGACGGCATCATTCAGGCCAATGAGGTCGGGCGCAAATCGGATGGATTTCTGGAGGTGGAATATTTGATGCCGGTTCAGGGCGGCGCGGTGACACGGTGGTGATGCGATGAGTATTCGTGGTCCGGAAGCCCTCGCGAGCCTCGAGGAGGCCATGCGCGATATCAGGCGCGAGGAAGACGAGATTTCCCGTCGCCTCGCCCGTTCCTCGGAGCGGATCGCCAAGACCAAGGAAAGCGAGGCGGAGCTGTTTCGCCAGCTGGCGCAGCTGCGCCTCGATCCCGCCGTGCAAGCGGAACTCGACGGGCGGATTTCCAACGCCGAGATCAAGGCCCGCGACACCCTCAAGAGCCATGCCAAAGGGGTCGAAAAGGCCGAGACCGCCATTGCGGCGCTGGAAGGCGAACGCAGCGCCCTGGTCGAGAGCCGCAACGAGGCATTGGCGCGGCTGGGAGACAGGCAGAATGCGCTCAAGGCGCTGACGAGCCAGCAGGCCGCCCGTCTGGCGAGCGACCCCGAATTCGAGGCCAGGCGCAAGGCCGCGGCCGAGCTGAGCGAGATCGCCGAGCAATCGCTGCGCAAGACCGAACTGGCCGAGACCGACCGCGAGGAAAAGGGCAAGCCCTATCGCGACGACCCGCTGTTCCTCTATCTGTGGGACGCTGGCTATGGCACTTCGGGCTACCGCGCCAACAATCTCGTGCGCTATCTCGACGGACTGGTGGCCGGGCTGATCGGGTTTCACAAGGCGCGACCCAATTACGCCATGCTCAACGAAATCCCCCTGCGCCTGCGCGAGCATGCCGAGCGGCAGGAAGAGAACGCCCAGGCCGCCGAAGCCGAGGTGACAGCGCTCGAAACCGCCGCGGTCGACGCCGCTGGCGGCAAGCCGCTGCGCGCCGACATCGCCCAGATTCAAAGCGAGATCGAGGCGGTGGACGCCCGGATCATCGCCTGTGAAGACCGTCGCGACGAGGCGGCGCGCGCACTGCAGAACCTGGCCGAGGGGCGCGATCCGGCTTTCGAGGCGGCGGCAGCCGACCTCGCCGCTGCCCTGGGCCGCGAGGATGTCCAGACGCTGCTGGCCGAGGCGCGGCTGACCCGCACCGGTCAGGACGACACCATTGTCGCCCAGATCGATGAGGCACGCGCCCGTATCCGCGAGGAAGACGAGGAAACCCGCGAGCAGCGCGAGCGCCTCAAGACGCTGGCGGCGCGGCGGCGCGAGCTCGAAGACATCCAGTGGGAGTTCAAGAAGCAGCGTTTCGATGATCCGCGCTCGAATTTTCGCGAAGACAAGCTGGTGGGCGACCTGCTCAACGACTTCCTGCGTGGCGGCATCTCGGCGGCCACCTATTGGGACCATTGGCGGCGCAGCCAGAACTGGGCGCCGGGCAATGAATGGGGCAGCGGCAGCACCTCGTCGCGGCGCGCCAGCAAGGCTTCGCCCTGGCCCGACAATGGCGGGAGCAGTTTCGAGTGGCCGGAGAGCAGTTTCGGCGGCTCGGGCAGCAAGAGCAAGCCCAAGAGCGGCGGGTTCGGCGGCGGCTGGGGCGGCGGCAATAGCGGCGGCGGTGGTTTTTCGCGCCCCCGCACGGGCAGCTCAGGCACCCGCAAGCATTCCGGCTTCAAGACCGGCGGCGGGTTTTAAAGCGCGTCGCGTTTCTTTCAGATCAGCCACCTGCGCTTTAACTCTTGGTTTTGCCGCATGTCTTTAACCCGAAACCGGGGCCACTTGCGGCAGACATGCTCTAGGACCAACACCCGTTCCGGGGTCAAAGACGCGATGTGTCTTTAAATGCCGCACACCGACAAACAGCGCATTGCCCGGACAAGCCGGGCAATGACAACGACCAAGACATACAAGCGCGCCCAAGCCCTGGAGGCGGCTTGCTGCTAGAGCATCGGACCGAAAAGTGTACTCACGGTTTTCGGGTAATCCGATGCGTAAACAAGAGATTAGAGCGGCGATTTGCGTTCGATAGAACGCACGCCGCTTTAGACCGGCTGGCTGCCCAGCACGGCCAGGAGGCGCGGATTGATCTTGCCGCTTTCGCTCATGCCGGTGCCACGCTCGAAGGCGCGGATGGCTTCGGCCGTCTTGGGGCCGGCGACCCCGTCGGGGGTGCCGACATTGAAGCCGAGCTTGTTCAGCGCTTCTTGCACCCGCGTGGTCACATCCTTGGCGGTGATGGTTTCACCGGGATTGAAATTGGCCAGCCAGGTGCCGATCGGGGCGAAATTGGCGTCGAGCGCGATCGGCGCGGCCGACCAGGTCCGGACCGTGTCGGTGATGCGGCCGACGGCATCGGCGGAGAGCGACTTGGCGATATCGTCGCGGGCCTGTGCCGCATCCTTGTCGCCGCTGCGCGCCGCCAGCGAGAACCATTTATAGGATTGCTCGAAATCCTGCTCCACGCCCAGCCCGCGCGCATAGAGCATGCCCAGATTGAACTGGCTGTCGGTCATGCCATTGGCGGCAGCTTGGGAGAACCACTGGGCAGCGGCGTCGAATTGCTGCTCACCGAGCTGGCCGCCGGCATAGAGCGCCGCCAGATTGTGCATGGCCATCCGATTGCCGGCTTCGGCGGCGCGCTGATACCAGAGGCGCGCCATTTCGAGGTCCTTTTCGAGCCCGGTGCCGGCTTCGTAAAGATTGCCCAGGCGATACTGGGCCGGCGCGAAGCCTTGCGCGGCCGAGCGTTCATACCAGCTGGCCGCCTCGGCCAGATCCTGGGTCAGGGCCCGCCCCTCGGTATAGATCGCGGCCACTTCGAACTGGGCGCGCGCATCGCCACTGGCGGCGGCCTGGCGCAATTCGAGCGGCCCAACGTCTTCTGGCGGCAAGTCGAAACTTTGCGGCGCCGTCACGACTTCTGCGCCATCGGCGGCCAGGGCACCGCTTGTCGGGGCGAGAACCAGAGCGTCGGCGCTTTCGGCCGGTGTCAGGGCGCCGGGCATGGGCGCGTCGATCGCGTCCTTCGAGAAACTCATCGGAGCGCCGGGATTGATCGAGCCGACCGTGGTGGCATCGATCATGTCGATGATGCGCGGCGCAACGAGGGATTGATCGTCCGAAGGCGGGGGGTTGAGCGCGCCCGCTTCGGGCAGGCTCGAGCTGGCCACCGGGGCGGGTTCTGTCCGCTGTGCACCCATGCGCTGCATGACCAGATTGAGCGTCAGCAACGACACCGCCACCAGCGCCGCGCCGAGCAGGAGCGGGCGGCGATAGCGCGTCAGAAATCCGGCCTGGGGTTCGGGCTCGACCGCGCCCTCGGCCGGGGACAGATCGCCAGGCGCGATTTCCGGCGCCACGGGCGCCGCCTTGGTCTTTTTCCGCCTGGCGGGCTTTTCCGCCTCGACCGGCGCCAGCGGCTGTTCCACGGGATCGGCGCCGACCTTGGGCTGCGGGCGCACGCGCGCCAGCGCCCGGCTGATCAGCGACGAGCCGGCGGGCTCGAGCGTTTCCTGGTCATGACGCAGGCGCTGCGCGCGGCGCGCCGCCGCCACGAAGGTGCTGGTGCTGCTGGCGGACGCTTCGACCGCCGGGGAAGAGGGGGCCATTGGCGGGGTAGCGAAGGCTTCCTTGTCCGCCGGCGCGAAGCTCGACTGCGGCCGCGGCGGCCGCTGCACCTGCCCGGGGTCGAAAGCGGGACGCGCCGCTGCCTGTTCGGCCACTGCCGGAGCGGGGGATGCCCGCATCTCGGTCCGAGGCTCTGACCGCGCCGCCGCCGGGGTGTTGAAGCCCTTGTCGATCAAGGGGGCGTCGTCGGCGGGATTGTCCGGCATGACGTCGCTTGGCGCGGCCGACAGGCGCGACAGAAGAGAGTCGAGCCGTGCGGTTTCCTCGCGCGGCGCGGCGAAAGCATCGGGCCCGGCAGTGCGGGCCGCTGGCCTTTGTCCACTTTCGGCGGCGGCACCGACGGGTGCGCCGGCCTGCCGTGCCGCCAGGGTCGCTTCCAGCCGCGTCAACCGCTCGGCGGTATCCTTGCCGGCGGTATTGAACAGCGCCGTCATGCGCTTTTCCAGCGCGTCGATGCTGCCATCGTCCAGCCCGGCCCGCGCCTCCGGCCGGCGACCAATCGCCGCCGTGGTCTTTTCGGCGACCATGCTGGCCAGGGCGTCGAGATCGGGCCCCTTGCTGACCGAGCGCACCAGGCTCGAAATCCGGTCTTCGATGGTTTTGAGGCTGTCCGGCCCGAACATGGCGACAGGCGCCGGCGCCTTGCGCGACACCGCATCGCTGGTCCGCTCGGCCACGAGATCGGCCAGGGCATCGAGATCGGGCCGGTCGCTGGCGTCATGATAGAGTCGCGCCAGTCCATCGAGCTGGGCGCCGGCATCATCCATGCGGCTCATCAATTGCCGAAGCTGGCCCTCGACGGCGCTGGTATCGACCGGCGAAATCCGGCCGCTCAGGGCTTCGATCTGGCTTTCGATCTGCAAAAAGCGCGGCTCCATGCCAGACATGACGGCTTTTTGCAGCGCGCCGATCTCATGCTTGAGCGCCACCACCTCGTGATTGCCGCTATCGACGCCATCCATACGCGCCACCAGCGCCTCGACCTTGCCCATCAGCAATTCGGGCGTGCCGGACTGGTCCCTCATCGCCTGGGTGAAGGCGGCCATTTCCGCGGTCAGGCGCTCGAAATCGCCCGAGGACAGGGCAAGGTTCTTTTCGATAGCGTCGATGCGGTCGTAAACGCTACGGACGCTGCTTTCGATGGCGTGCATCGCCGGTTCGAGCTTGCCCAGCTTGCCCTTGGGCGCGGCCTCGTCACGCTCCTGTCGGACGATTTCGCGCTCCATCTGCTGGGCCTGCAATTCGGCGAGCTTGCCCACCGTCGCCGACACATCGTCGAGCCGGGCATTGATGGCCCCGAGATCGACCTTGGGGCCTTTTTCGATCATGGCGCCGAGCGCGGCGATCTGCGCTTCGAGGCGCTTGACCTGGCCGGTTTCGCCCACGGCGCCAGCCAGAAGTTCCACCACCTGGGTCAATTGCTCGACCTGGGCCGCCACTTCGAGAACCTGGCTGGCATTGCCGCGCTGGTGCCGCAGATCGCCTTCAAGCCGGCCGAGGCGGTCGCTGATGCCGCTGACCAGACCGCTCAGCTCGCGAAATTCCGGACTGTCCGAGGGACGGCGATCGATGGCCGAAATCGTCGCCGCGCCCTGCCGGCTGCGAATTTCGGCAATGGCGGAATGGAGGGCATCCTCCTCATCGTCATGGCGGTCGTCGCGCATGCTGAAGCGATCGACGGCGCGCTTGACCGTGCGCAAGGCTTCGCGCCGCCGCAAGGCGGGTTCGGGTGCCTCGACCTGATCGCGCAGATAGCGCACACGCTGGGAGAGGCCGCCCATGGCGCCCTCGTCGTCCGCGGAACGGGCAAATCGGCTTTCGACCTGATCGAGCAAGGCCACCAATTCGCCACGCAAGGCCTGCCACTCCCCGCCATTGGCGTTTCGAGGAGAGTCGGCATAATCCGATTGGGGATAAGCGCGGGCCATGGTCAGTCCCTGTCAAAAAAAGACGGTCCCCCCGCGGTGCAACACGAAGGTCTAGCGCTCACTTTTGGAAAAACATGGTAAAGAACCCGTTAAGGATTGCTGCAATATGCAAGTGCCCGGACCGCAAATCGGTGATTTTCTTAAGGTCCAGGTGATTTTGGAGACATTCAGGCCTATGACCCGCCGCCGCATCATCATCGTCGATGACCATCCCCTGTTCCGGGCGGCGCTGCGCCAGACCCTGGCGGTGGGCGATGCGACGGTCAGCGTCGAGGAAGCAGGCGATCTGGCGGGGCTCAGTACCGCGCTCGACACCGAACGCGACTGCGACCTGGTGCTGCTCGACCTCAACATGCCCGGCGTGCGCGGCTTTTCCGGCCTGTTGCTGCTGCGCGCGCAATATCCCGACATTCCGGTGATGATCATCTCGGCGGTGGAAGACGCCATCGTGGTGCGCCGTGCCTTTGAACTGGGCGCGGCCGGCTATCTGCACAAATCCGAGGGGCCGACCGAAATCCGCCGCGCCATCGAAACGGTTTTGGCCGGCGACGTCTTCGTGCCCAAGGGCACGACGCTGGGCGCCGAGGACGAGCAATCGGGGCTTATGAAGCGGCTGGCGACGCTGACCCCGCAACAGGTGCGCGTGTTGATGATGCTCAGCGACGGGCTGATGAACAAGCAGATCGCCTATGAGCTGTCGATTTCCGAGGCGACGGTGAAGGCGCATGTCTCGGCGATCCTGCAAAAGCTCGATGTGGACAGCCGCACCCAGGCGGTGATCGCCGCCTCGCGCATCGAGGATGGGCAGTTCGAAGCTCTGTTTGCGACCGGAGCCGAAAAGGCTTAAGGCTGGCGAGGAGTTACGCGCGAGGACATCATGAAGCCCAAGATTTCCATCATCACCATCGGGGTCGACGAGCTGGAACGGGCCTTCGTGTTCTATCGGGCGCTGTTCGAGATTTCCGACGAGCAGATCGGGGCGGGCGAAGATCACGTCGCCTTTTTCTTCGACGAGGATTTCTCCTTCGTGCTGTTCCCGCGCGAGCAGATCGCCCAGACCGCCGGCAAGCCCGAAGCGCTCGAGGGCACGCCGGGATTTGTGCTCAGTCATCGCGCCGACAGCCCCGAGGCGGTCGATGCGATCCTGGAGCGCGTGCTGGTCGCGGGCGGTTCGATCATCACCCCCGGCACCCAGTCGGAGTGGGGCTATTCGGCCTATTTCGAGGATACCGAGGGCAATATCTGGGAGCTGATGGCGACGCCGGTCGCCAACTGAGCCGCCGGAAAAACGCCCGCAAAGAACCCTGTGTTGCGCGGGTCTTGACCTCTTGTTGACGGACTGTCCCTTAGGATGGGCCGCATAGCCATCTTTAAAACCGGGACCCAGGGCCTTGCAGGTCTATCTGCCGATCGCCGAGCTTTCCGTGAACCTGTTCTTTCTCGTGGGGATCGGCGGGGCAGTCGGATTTTTGTCGGGCCTGTTCGGGGTGGGCGGCGGCTTCCTGCTGACGCCGCTGCTGATCTTTTCCGGCGTACCGACCTCGGTGGCCGTCGCCTCGGTGACGGGGCAGGTGGTGGCCGCCTCGACCTCCGGCGCGCTCAGCCATTACCGGCGCGGCGGCGTCGACCTGCATCTGGCCATGTATCTGGTGCTTTCAGGGATTCTCGGCGCCTTTGGCGGGGTTGCGGCCTTTTCCATCCTGCGCCAGATCGGCCAGCTCGACCTCGTCATCGCCCTGGGCTTCCTGATTCTTTTGGGATTTGTCGGCATCGTCATGTTGCAGGAGGCGGTGCGCGCCATTCTCAAGCAGCGCCAGGGCATTGTCGTTCGCGAGCGCATGCCGCACCAGCACAGCTGGATCCACGGCCTGCCCTGGCGCGTGCGCTTCAAGAAAAGCCGGCTCTATATCAGCGTGTTGCCGGTGCTCGCCATCGGGCTGTTCATCGGTTTCGTCGGCTCGCTTCTGGGCATTGGCGGCGGCTTCATCATGGTGCCGGCGCTGGTCTATCTGCTGCGCGTGCCGGGCAATGTCGTCATCGGCACCTCGCTCGCGCAGGTGGTGGCGATGATGGCGGCGACCACCGTGCTGCATGCCGTTCAGAGCCAAAGCGTTGATATTCTTCTCGCTTTTTGCCTGATGGTGGGTGGGACCGCCGGAGCGCAGTTCGGCGCCGCCGCTGGCAAGCATCTGCGCGGCGAGCAATTGCGCGGCCTGCTGGCCCTGTTGGTGCTGGCCGTCGCCATCCGCTTCGGCCTGTCGCTGGTGCTGACCCCAGGCGATGTGTTTTCCATGGCAGTGACGGGGCCGGGACGATGACGCGGCTCTGTGCGCTTCTGGCCCTGTTGCTGGCCTTCGTTCTGCCGGTTCAGGCCGAGCGACTGATCTCGACGCTGTCGAACGATACCATTGAAATCACATCGAGTTTCGATGGCGAGCGCATGACTTTTTTCGGCAATATCGCCCCGGCGGCCGGGTCGGAGAAGCGCTATGTCGAGGGGCCGTTCCATGTGATCGTCGTGATTCTGGGGCCGACACAGGATCGGGTGGCGCGGCGCATGACGCATAATTTCGGCGTCTGGCTCAACACCGAGCAGGTGACCTTTTCGAAATTTCCCAGCTATTTCCATGTGTTATCGAGCGACCGGCTGCGCGAGATCACCGATGTGACAACGCTGACGAGCAATTTCATCCTGCCCGAGTCCCATGCCATGGTGCCCAACCAGGCCGGGTGGTGGGAAACGATGGTGTTCGGGCGCGAAATCATCCGCCTGATGACCGAGGAGGGGCTGTTCGGGGTACAGGAAAATGGGGTTAACTTCTTGTCGGACACGTTTTATTCGGCCCAACTGACCCTGCCGGCCAATGCCCCGCCCGGGCCCTATATCGCCCAGACCTATGTGTTCAAGGATGGCGAGATCATTGCGCGCAAATCGGAAGGATTTGCGGTGCGCAAGATCGGCTTCGAGCGGTTTCTGGCGCAATCGGCAACGCAATATCCGCTGCTTTATGGCCTCGCCTGCGTGGTGCTGGCGCTGTTCACCGGCTGGCTGGGCGGGATGATTTTCAGGCGTTGACAGGGAGTTAGCCTGTTTTTTCAGTACCGCCCAGGGGGGGCGCCAGCAGAAGATGGATCGATGGGCGGGGTATGGCGGTTTGCTCGCTTTGCTCCCCTTGTCCCGCTTATCCCCGCACCAGCCGTTTGGCGGAGACCGGATAGGTGCGGTCTTTGCCCAGCATGGTCACTTCCACCGCCGGCCAGTGTAGCAGGCCGAAAAAGGCGGGGGAGAGAATGTTGAGGGCGCCGGTGGAGGCGCCATAGGCGGGCAGGATCAGCAGGCGATTGTCGTGCACGAAACAGGGCTTTCGCGTTGAACGGCCATTGATCGATAGACGTGCGGCGGGGTGAAGATGCCCGCAAATCAAGCCCTTAGCGCCGCGCTCGGGCTCGTGGGCCAGGGTGAGGCCGGCAATGGCGAGGCTGGAAACACAGGTGCCGCCTATGGCGTGGGGCGCCGGGTCGTGATTGCCGGAAAGCCAGACGCACTCGACCATTTCGGTGAGGGAATCGAGTCGCAAACGATCCGAGTTGGTGAGCAGACTGCTAGCATCGACGCGGTGAAAACTGTCGCCGAGGGAAAACAGGCGCCTTGCACCGGTGCGCCGCAGATCGGCTTCAAGACGGGCAAGGGTGAGGCCGGTATCATAGGGCGGCAGCATCTGGCCGCGACGGGCGAAGCTGGCCATTTTTTCGAAATGCAGATCGGCAACCAGCAGCGTTTCCTCGGCGCGCCAATAGAGCGCGCCCGAGGGCAGGGGCTCGAAATTGTGTCCGGCGAAACGCAGCACTTGTGTCTCCGTTTCTGGAAGCGAAAGGAAAAGAGCGGTCAAATAATCTCGCCTATGGACTCGCGCAGCAATTCGTCTGCCGCTTCCGCCATAGCCGATTCGCGCGCTTCCCCGAAAATCGGTTCCTTGCCGATGTCGAGCAAGACCGGCACGGCGAGAGGGGAAATGCGCTCGAGCGGCTTGTGCACGATATGGGCGCGGATGCGGGCCAGCATCTGACCCAGCCGCTCAATATCCAAAAGACCGCGCGCCGCATCGCGCCGCGTGGCTTCGATGAGGATATGGTCGGGTTCATGGCTGTAGAGCACGTCATAAATGAGATCGGAACTCATGGTGATCTGGCGGCCGGTCTTTTCCTTGCCCGGGTGACGGCGTTCGATCAGCCCGGCGATGATGGCGCAATTGCGGAACGTCCGCTTCATCAGCGCGCTCTCATCGAGCCAGGCTTCGAGATCGTCGCCCAGCATGTCCTGGTCAAACAATTCATCGAGCGAGAGGCGGCCAGTGCGGATGAACGCGGACAGATCGCCCAGGCCCCAGATGGCGAGGGCATATTCGGAGGCGACGAAACCGAGCGGGCGGGCGCGCAGGCGCTCGAGCCGGCGGGTGAGGAGCATGCCCAGCGTCTGATGGGCCAGCCGCCCCTCGAAAGGGTAGCAGACGAGGAAATGATTGGTGCCGCGCGCGAAGGTTTCGACCAGCAGACTGTCGCGGCGCGGCAGCAGGGAAAAATCGCGCTGCAGGCGCAGCCAGTCGCTGACCTGATCGGGGAGTTTGCGCCACTCCTCGGGGCTGTCGATGATGCGGCGGACGCGCTCGGCCAGATAGGTCGAGAGGGGGAACTTGCCGCCCATATAGGAAGGAATTTTGGGGTCCTTGGCGAAGGCGCGCGAGACGAAGGCCTCATTGTCCTTCATGCCCTCGAAGGCGACGATTTCGCCCCCGAAGAGGAAAGTGTCGCCAAGCGTAAGGGTGCCGAAGAAATATTCCTCCATTTCGCCCAGCACACGGCCGCCAGCGCCGATGGGACCGGTGGTGCGGCCCTGTTTCTGCCCCCTGCCCCGCACGAGGCGCACGCGGACCATCGGCTCTTCGACGATGGTGCCTATGTTGAGCCGGTATTGCTGGGCCACCTGCGGGTTGGCGATGCGCCACAACCCGTCTTCGGTGCGGCGCAGGCGGGCATAGCGCTCATAGGCGCGCAGCGCATAGCCGCCCGTGGCGACGAAATCGAGGACGCGGTCGAATTTTTCGCGCGGCAGGTCGCGATAGGGCCAGGCGCCGATGATTTCGGCATAAAGCGCCTCGGCGTGGAACGGCTCGGCGCAGGCCATGCCCAGGACATGCTGGGCGAGCACGTCATAGCCGCCGGGCTGGGGATCTTCGCTGTCCTGATGGCCCTCGGCCACCGCCTCGACCGCCGCCTCGCATTCGAGCACTTCGAAGCGGTTGGACGGCACCAGCACAGCCCGCGAGGGTTCATCGAGCCGGTGATTGGCGCGGCCGATGCGCTGCAGCATGCGCGAAGACCCTTTGGGGGCGCCGACCTGTACCACGAGATCGACATCGCCCCAGTCGATGCCCAGATCGAGCGTGGAGGTGCAGACCACCGCCTTGAGGCGCCCGGCGGCCATGGCCGCCTCGACCTTGCGGCGCTGCTCGACCGAGAGCGAGCCGTGATGCAGCGCAATGGGCAGCATGTCGTCGTTGATGTTCCACAGGCCCTGGAACAGCATTTCGGCCTGCGAGCGGGTGTTGACGAACAAGAGCGTGGTCTTGTGCCGCTTGATGGTCTCGTAGAGTTCGCGATGGGCATAGACGGCGGAGTGGCCGGCCCAGGGCAGGCGTTCGTCGGTTTCGAGAATGGCCAGCTCGGGCGGCGCGCCGCCGGCCATGCGCAAAAGTTCGGTGGTGCGGGCAGGCAGCGGCCGGGCGATCCAGTCGCGCAGGAGGTCGGGTTGGGCGACAGTGGCGGAAAGGGCGGTGATGCGCAGATCGGGGGCGAGCCTGGCCAATCGCGCCAGCCCCAGCGCCAAGAGATCGCCGCGCTTATTGGTGACGAGGGCATGCAACTCATCGAGCACGACGCGGCGGAGCGAAGAGAACATCAACTCGGCATGGGGATGGGAGATGAGCAGCGCCAATTGCTCGGGCGTGGTCAGGAGCACATGGGGCGGGCTGGTGCGCTGGCGGGCGCGCTTGCTGGCCGGGGTATCGCCGGTGCGGGCCTCGACGCGGATTTTCAGGCCCATCTCGGCGATGGGAGTGGACAGATTGCGCTCGACGTCGACGGCGAGCGCCTTGAGCGGCGAGATATAGAGGGTGTGCAGGCCCTCGAACCCGCCGTCCACCAGGTCGGTGAGGGTGGGCAGGAAACCGGCCAGCGTCTTGCCGGCGCCGGTGGGGGCGATGAGCAATTGGCTGGCGCCAGCCGCATAGGAGGCGAGCACGTCGCGCTGATGCTGGCGCGGCGACCAGTTGCGGGCGGCGAACCAGCTTTCGATGATGGGGGGGAGAGGGGACACGGGGCTATCCGCCCGTCTTTGGACGGAGGGCCAAAACTACTCCTGTCGTCCGCAAGGACAAGCGGGTGCGTGCAACCTGGGGAAATTGAGCTTGCCGCTCCCCCCTCCCTGCCCTCCCCTCCAGGGGGAGGGTGACAGCGCGTTTGGGGCATTCATCGGGCCAAATCCACCAGCCAGACACCCCCGCCCTGGAGGGGAAGGATGGGGAATGGGAGCCACGATCTTTCAAGCTATATGCTCTCGCCCCAGCTGAGAGAGGAAAGCCCGGCCAATGTGAAGGGACAAAACGTGACACCGGGCACCTACTGCAAATCAGCAAAGAGCCTATATGATGGGTTCGACCCGACCAAGCCGGAGTGGACCGATGAGCGATGATGTGAAGACGGAAACCCGATCGGCGCTGGAGCGCCTGTTCGGCCGGCGGCCGGGCGCGGTCATCGTCAAATTGCTGCTGATCTCGCTGCTGGTCGGGTTTGTCATGTCGCTGGTCGATTTCAATGTCGGCGACGTGGTGCGGGGTATGCTTCAGATAGCACGCGAGGCGCTGCGCGATGGGGTGGGCCTGTTCCAGCAGATGGGCGTGTATATCCTGACCGGAGCGGGGGTGGTGATCCCGATCTGGCTGTTACTGCGGCTGACGCGGGGCAAAAACTGATGGCCGAGCGGCTGCAACTGACGCCGCCGGAGGCGCTGGCGCGGCTGGTGCCGCATATTGTGGCCATGGCAGGGACGGCCGAGGGGCGGCGCATCGCCATCGGCCTAGCGGGAGGCCCCGGCGCGGGAAAATCGACGCTGGCGGCGGAACTCGTGACCATGCTCAACGCCATCCATCCCGGACAGGCGGCGCTGGTGCCGATGGACGGGTTTCACATCAAGCATGCGACGCTCGAAGACATGGGCGAAACCGACCGCAAGGGCGCGCCGCACACTTTTGAAGGCGCGGCGTTCGTCTCGTTCCTGCATCACCTCAAGCAGGCGAAAGCAGCGGTGAGCGGGCCCGGCTATAGCCGGAAAATCGAGGACACGGTGGACGACGCCTTCACCGTGTTGCCGGAAGTGAAAATCCTCATCGTCGAGGGCAATTACCTGCTGCTGAACGACGGGCCATGGGCCGGGGTGCGGGCGCTGCTCGACTATGCCGTGTTCCTCGAAGTGCCGCGCGAGACGGTGCGGGCGCGGCTGCTGCAACGGCATGGCGAGGAAGGGCTGTTCACCGATGCGCGCAACCACGCCCATATCGAGCGCAACGACCTGCCGAATTATGACCTGGTGGATGGCTCGAAGGGGCGGGCAGAGGTGATTTTCGCCCTGGTGACGGCGGGGTAGAAGCAAAGGGCCTTACGATGCGGCCCACTCCGCCGTCCTCGTGCCCACAAGTTGGGAAATATTGCTCTTGCCCTCGGCCCGGACGGCGGCGACGAGGCCGCGCTTGATGCGCTCGAGCAGGTCGAGCCCGCCAAAGACCAGCGCCGAATAGAGCTGGATGGCGTTGGCGCCGGCTTCGAATTTGGCCAGGGCCGATTGCGGCGAGTGAACGCCGCCGACGCCGATCAGCGGCAGGGCGCCGACGCGCTGGCGCATCTGGGCGAGCTTTTTCGTCGAGAGGGCAAACAGCGGCTTGCCCGACAGGCCGCCGGTTTCATCGGCGTGGTCGAGGCCGGCGACGCCATCGCGCGAAATCGTGGTGTTGGAAACGATCAAGCCATCGAGGTCGGTGTCGAGCACGACGCGGGCGATGGCGTCGAGCCCGGCCTCGTCCAGATCGGGCGCGATCTTGAGAAACACCGGCACCCGGGTTTTCGCCCTGGCGCGGGCGACGAGCACTTCGCCCAGCAGCCGGCGCAGGGCCTCGTCGGCCTGCAGATTTCTGAGGCCCGGCGTATTGGGCGAGGAAATATTGACGGTGAGATAATCGGCCAGATCGGCAAAACGGGTGACGCCGAGCACGTAATCGGCGACAAAATCGGCGCTGTCCTTGTTGGCGCCGATATTGACGCCGAGCGCGGCGGGGACGCGCAGACCCTTGAGGCGGGCGAAGGCGGCGTCATGGCCTTCATTGTTGAAGCCCATGCGGTTGACCACGCCATCGGCCGCCGCGATGCGGAAGAGGCGCGGCTTGGCGTTGCCCGTCTGGGGGCGCGGGGTGACGGTGCCGATTTCCACCATGCCGAAGCCCATCAGCGCCAGTGGCCGGGGCACTTCGGCGTTCTTGTCGAAACCCGCCGCCATGCCGACCGGATTGGCGAGGCTGAGCCCGGCAAGGCTGGTGGCGAGCTCGGGCGCGTCCTGATGGTCCTGGCTCGGGGCAAGGCCAAGGCGCAGCGCGGCGATGGTGGCGCCATGGGCGGTTTCGGGGTCCATGCGCAGCAGCGCGTCGCGGGTGAGATTGGCAAAGCCGGGCACGCGCAGGAGCGGCGAAAAGGCGGACAGGATCATCGGACGTCCCCGGGCAGGGCGCAATGGCCGTCGGCATCGACGCTGATCGGCGCTTCCCAGGCAATCAGGGCCAGATCGAGCGGGCCGCCGTAAAGATGGGGGAAAAGCTGGCCGCCGCGCGAGGGCTCCCAGACAAGTTCAGCGCCAAGATCGGCGCTGCGCACCGCCAGCAGCACCAGATCGGCCTGGCCGGCAAAATGCAGGCGCAGGGTTTCGCCGAGCTGGGCGGCGGTGGAAAAATGCATATAGCCGTCCTTGGCGTCGACGGGCATGCCGGCAAAGTGGCCGGACAGGCGCGCCGGCGCATAGGCGGAAGCGGTGGCGATCTTGTAGATGAATTCTGGTGTCGTCATGGCCGGACCCTAGTCGCGCCGCAGCGTGGCGGCAAGCCGCTTTACAAGCGGGAAAGCGGGTTCTAGAATAGGATTTCTTTCCGCCAGAAAGACAAATTTCCTCTATTTCCGAGCCCCGACCATGATATCACACCGCGCCATCTGGGATGGTATCGACGCGCTGGCGCGGCGTCATGGCCATTCGGTTTCGGCGCTGGCCAAGCTGGCCGGGCTCGACGCCACCGCCTTCAACGTCTCCAAGCGCATCAGCAAGGATGGGCGCGAGCGCTGGCCCTCGACCGAGAGCGTGGCCAAGATTCTGGAGGCGACGGGAGAAGGTTTTGACAGTTTTCTCGCTGGCACCGGCGCCTATATGCAGACCAGCGGCTTTGCCGAGCCGCCCGCGCGCACCGTGCCGCTGCTGGGGCTGGCGCAGGCGGGCGCCGGCGGCTTTTTCGACAGCGCCGGCTTTCCGGTCGGACAGGGCTGGGACGAGATCGAATTGCCCACGCCGGAGGAAAACGGCATCTATGCGCTGGAAGTGAGCGGGGACAGCATGGAGCCGCTTTATCGCGAAGGCGACCGGATCGTGGTGTCGCCGACCGAGCAGGTGCGGCGCGGCGATCGCGTGGTGGTCAAGACGCGCGACGGCGAGGTGATGGCGAAAATTCTGGCGCGCCAGACCGCCAAGCAGATCGAGCTGCAATCGCTCAACCCCGCCTATGAACCGCGCATCCTCGACCTGGTGGATGTGGAATGGGTGGCGCGGATCATCTGGGCGAGCCAGTGAGGGTCGTCAGAATTTCTTGTCGATACCCGCCTGTTTCATGACGGCGTTGGCGGTGTGGCGGGACAAGGAGCCCTTGTCGAGCGTGAAACTGCGCTGCGTGAGCGGGCTGTACCAGATTTCATGGTCGCCTTTGCCGGCGCGCTTATAGACGCAGCCTCCGGCGCGCAGGGCAGCGACGATCTGAGCATAATAGCCCCGAACCATTATTCGGCGGCAGAAAGAGTGGTGGGCGACAAAATGTGGAAATCAACCACGCCTCGCGCTTCGGTGGCCACGTCATTATCGGCCAGCAGTTCGGGCGCCACTTCCAGAACGCGAACATAAAGCGCATCGAGCGTGGGCGCCTCGGTGACGAGGCCGACAATATCCTCGCTCGTCGCCACCCAGACCTCAGCGTCCGCGTCCCATTGCGCCGTCACCAGATAGTTTTTCGGCATGACTACGCTCCCTTCGCCGCAATGATAGAGCACGGGAGAAGGGAACGGAATGGCCTCCAGCCTGGCATGCGCATCCGCCGGTGAGGCGGCGACAGGGACCACCCGGCGAGCCGGGTGGTGAGGATGGGGGAGGGTTGATGACTTCAAGGCGATCGGGTGGTCCCGATCAGCCCAGCATCTTTCCAGCCAGTGCGTCGGCGATGAGGCGGCGGGTGTTGTCGATGCCGTAGAGCGCGGCGAAGGAGCCGAAGCGCGGACCGCGTTCCTGGCCGATCAGCACCTGATAGAGCATCTGGAAGAAATTGCCCGAAACGCCAGGACCGCCCGAGGGGCTCTTTTTGGCGTGGTCCTGATAGCGCTCGATCTGGCGAGCCACATCGAGCGCGGCGTTCTGGATCGCTTCGTTGTCGGCATCGGCCGGCAATTGGGCGAAGGCGGCCGACAGCGCTTCGAGCGCCGCCCGCTCGACGTCGTCGGGCGCGCGATAGCTCTTTTGCACGAAATCGTGGAAATAGCGCATGGCGTAGCCGACCAGCGCATCGAGATGCGGATGGGTGCTGGCCGAAACGCCGGGCGCATAGGCCGAGATATAGCCCCACATGACTTCGGGCGTTTCCGGGTTCGATGCGGTGGCCAGATTGAGCAGCAGGCCAAAGGTGACCGGCATGTCGGTCTTGGGCACATTGCCGTAATGGACGTGGAAGGCCGGGTTTTCCAGCCGCGCGGCGGCATCCTGCTTTTCATAGGCGGCGACGTGGGTGAAATATTCGTCCACCGCGCGCGGGATGACATCGAAATGCAGGCGCTTGGCGACGCGCGGCTTCTGGAACATGTAGAGGCCGAGGCTTTCCGTGGGAGCATAGGTCAGCCATTCATCGATGGTCAGGCCATTGCCCTTGGACTTGGAAATCTTCTGCCCTTCCGCGTCGAGGAACAGCTCATAGACATAGTGCTCGGGCGGAGTGCCGCCGAGGATCGAGCAGATCTTGTCATAGATATGCTGATTGGTCTGGTGGTCCTTGCCGAACATTTCGAAATCGACGCCGAGCGCCGCCCAGCGCATGCCGAAATCGGGCTTCCACTGCATCTTCACATGACCGCCGGTGACCGGCACGGTGGTGTCGCGCCCGTCCTCGTCGGTGAAGGTGATGGTGCCGTCCTTGGCATTGACTTCCTTCATCGGCACATAGAGCACACGACCGGAAATCGGCGAAATGGGCAGGAAAGGCGAATAGGTGGCCTGGCGCTCAGCGCCAAGCGTGGGCAGCATCACCGCCATGATCTCGTCATAGCGCTCGGCGGCGCGCAGCAGCACCGTGTCGAAACGGCCGCTGCGATAATAGTCGGTGGCGCTGGCGAATTCGTAGTCGAAGCCGAAGGTGTCGAGGAAGCGGCGCAGCATGGCGTTATTGTGCGCGCCGAAACTGGGATATTCATTGGTCCACGGATCGGGGACGGCGGTCAGCGGCTTTTGCAGATGCGGCTCCATCGCCTCCTTGGAGGGAACGGTTTCGGGAATCTTGCGCATGCCGTCGAGATCGTCGGAAAAACAGACGAGCCGGGTCGGGATCTGGTCGCGCGTCAACAGGCGAAAGGCCGTGCGCACCATGGTGGTGCGGGCCACTTCGCCGAAGGTGCCGATATGGGGCAGGCCCGAAGGGCCATAGCCGGTCTCGAACAGGGCTTCGCCCTTGCCCGAAAGCTCCAGCCGTTTGACGATTTTGCGCGCTTCCTCGAACGGCCAGGCGCGAGCGGACTGCGCAGGCTCATAGAATGAGGGGTCAAGGGCGGGCAAAGCGGCAGACGACACGTTGTGGCAGCCTTTCGGGAGGATGGGGAGAAGCAAGGTGAGGTGTGTTGCATTCCCTTGCGGCTACGTCAATGTCGCAGGTGGTTGCCTGCGCTCGCCGCAGGGCCTAGCTATGAGCCAGTTTTGCCAGGAAAAGCCGATGAGTTCCCAGATTCACGATGCCCTTGTCGACCTGATGGTCGTCGCCGCCACCTCCGATAGCGCCATCACCGAAAAGGAACTGATGCGCATTTCCGCACTGATCGACCGCCTGCCGGTGTTTGAGGGATTTGATCGCGAGCGGCTGGCCGATGTGGTCAATGACTGCGCCGACCGGCTGAACGGCGCCGATGGGCTCGACGGGGTCATCGACACGGCGCTGGCCGCGCTGCCGCCCAAGCTCGAGGACACCGCCTATGCGCTGGCGGTGGAGGTGACGGCGGTCGATCTGCGGCTCGAGCAGGAAGAATTGCGCTATCTCGAAATGCTGCGCGACCGGCTGAGCCTCGATCGGCTGACAACGGCCGCCATCGAGGTGGCGGCGCGGGCGCGGCACCGGCGGATGCCCGGATAAGGACGGCGCAGGGCTGCCCATCGTCACGAGCCCCCAGCCTTCTTTCGTCACTAGAGCGGCGTGCGTTCT
>JAHCJW010000006.1 GCA_026126125.1 Devosia sp. | reverse complement strand
GCTGCAATCGACCACGGTGTCCACCTCGATCCGGCAACCGGCCGAGGGCCGCCGCCATCGCTTCTCCTGGATCAACGAATGGCAGGAGCGCACCGATCGCAACGGCCGACCAGACGGCATAGAGATGATCGTGCCGGACTGGTTCTACCAGGCCGTCCTCGACGATGCCCTCGTGCTGACCATCGACCGGACCTATTTCGACCTGACCGGCGGCCTCGACCGCTGGCTCTATCGCCTTGTGCGCAAGCATGGCGGCCGCCAGCGCGATGGCTGGCGTTTCGACTTCCACCATCTCCACCAGAAGTCCGGCAGCCTGTCGCCGTTCAAGCGTTTTGCCTTCGAGCTGCGCGACATCATCCGGCGCCAGCCTCTGCCGGGCTACACGCTGTTTCTCGAAGCCGAGATCGGCGGACGCATGCTGCTCGCCTTCGAGCCCACCGCGCCCTGTGGAAAACCTGTGAATGGCCTCGTGCTATCGGGAACCCGGACTATCGTGCTATCGGGAACCCAAGGCTCGTGCTATCAGGAACCGAAACCGGCCTTAACCCACGGCAGCCATTCACGAAATCGCGCCCTTAACTTAGAGTCTAACAAAGAGTCTAACCTTGAAGAGCGCGCGCGCGATGTGGAAAACCTCATCCGCGACACCGCGAAAAGCCTCAGCATAGCCGGGAAGAAGAGGGCATCCGACGCCCCGAAATCGCCTCGACCGGCCTCTGATCGAGGCGAAGCCGAGACCCCTGAAGCTCCCGACACGCCCCGCCTTCCGCTCGATCCGCCGGAGGGCCGGCGATGATCATCGCGCTTCTCAACCAGAAGGGCGGCGTCGGCAAGACGACGCTGGCCCTGCATCTCGCCGGTGAATTGGCGAGCCGGGGCAGCCGCGTCACCCTGATCGACGCCGATCCGCAAGGATCTGCCCTCGACTGGTCGCAGCAGCGTGCGCGTGAGGGCCTGCCACGCGCCTTTGGTGCCGTGGGCCTCGCCCGCGACACGCTGCATCGTGAAGCGCCCGAACTCGCCCGCGACGTCGATCATGTCGTCATCGACGGGCCGCCGCGTGTCGCCGGACTCATGCGCTCGGCGCTGCTCGCCGCCGATCTGGTGCTGATCCCGGTGCAACCCTCACCGTTCGACGGCTGGGCCTCGGCCGAGATGCTGTCCCTCCTTGCGGAGGCCCGCATCTACCGGCCGCAGCTCATCGCCCGCTTTGCGCTCAACCGCTGCGGCGCCCGCACCGTCATAGCCCGCGAGACGGCCGAAACGCTCGCCGACCACGATCCGCCGATGCTCGCCAGCGCCATCGGCCAGCGCGTCGTCTTCGCCGACGCCGCGCAGTCGGGGCGGCTCGCCAGCGAGATCGATTGCCAATCTCCTGCCGCCCGTGAGATCGCCGCGCTCACCACCGAAATCGAACGACTGGGCAACGGGAGGGCGTCGCAATGACCGTCCTCACCGGAGATTGCCGCGAAGAAATGCCATGGCACGCGCCCTATGACATGATCCTTGCCGATCCGCCCTATGGCGACACTTCGCTCGCCTGGGATCGGCGCGTCGAGGGCTGGATCGCGCTGGCGCGCGCCGCCCTCCGGCCGGCCGGCTCGCTCTGGGTCTTCGGCTCGCTGCGCTGCTTCATGGCGACGGCCGACCGCTTCGCCGATGCCGGTCTGCGGATCGCACAAGAGATCGTCTGGGAAAAGCAGAACGGCACCGGGTTTCATACCGACCGGTTCAAGCGCGTGCATGAGCTGGCCGTGCAGTTCTACCCGGCCGAGGCCACCTGGCGGGACATCTACAACGACGTCCAGACAACGCCCGATGCAATGGCGCGGACGGTTCGCCGCAAGCGTCGTCCACCCCATACCGGCCAGATCAACGAAGGGCACTACGTCAGTGAGGACGGCGGGCCGCGTCTGATGCGCTCTGTCATCTACCTCCGCAACTGCCATGGCCGGGCGATCCATCCCACCGAAAAGCCTTCGTCGCTGCTGGAGATACTGATCCGTACGAGTTGCCCCGAAGGCGGGCTGGTCGGCGACTGGTTCGCCGGGTCTGGCGCGGCCGGGGAAGCCTGCCGGCTATCCGGCCGGCGCTACATCGGCTGCGAGATCGACCCCGACATGGCCGAACGCGCGCGGGCGCGTATCGCCACGGTGCTACCGTTTCACGACGGAGGCGCGTCATGACGGGGCGCAACGAGAAGCGCGGCTTCGCTGCCCGCCCGGCCGATCCCGATGGCTGGGTCAGGGCCGGTGACGCGCCGCCCGAAGGCGGCGGCGCTGCGACGGCCTACACAGCCAGGCTCACGATCGACATAACGCCTGAGCTTCGCGGGCGGATCAAGATCGCAGCGATCAGGCGCGGCGGCACCGTCACCGACATGCTGCGCGACCTGCTCGCGCGCGAATTTCCCGACACATCAGGAGAGCGCTCATGATCGGCGCCGCAGCCCATGAAGATGACCTGACCCGTGTGGAACTGACATGGGTGGAGAAGAAGATCGAGTTCTGGATCAGGTTCGGCCAGGAGGCCGGAGAACATATCCTCGACCGCAGCCGCCGCACCGTCTCCTTCCGTCCCGGTGCCGTTTTCGCCTTCGTCCGCTGGGCTGCGAATGACTATGGCACGGTCATCTCGCGCATCGACATCGTGCGCGCCGTCGCGCCCGGCCGTTCCTATCAGACGCTGCCCTTCGTGCGTCCCGGCGCGGAAATCCTGCTCAGGATCGAGGGCTGGCCGAAGGTCGAGGATGTCCTTCGCCATGTCGATGCCATAGAGGCGCTCGGCATCGATCCGGCCGAGGTCGATCCCAATCACTGGCGCCATGTCGCCCACTGGATGAACGCGGGCGAAGCGCCGCGTCCCTATACGGCAGATCGCCATGACGCATGGCTTCGGCGCCAGGAGATCGGACAATGACCCGCGCCCGCTACGTCCTGCTGACGGCGGCGGCGCTCGCCACCGTCATCGCCAGCGTTGGTCCGACCGCGCCCAGGTTGGTCTGGAACGCATCGGCCAGCGTGCCGATCGGCTTCTACACCATCGCGCCGGTGGAACGGCTCGAGGTGCCCGATCTGGTCGCCGTCATGCCGCCCGAATCCGTCGCCGCCTTCATGGTCGAGCGCGGCTATGTCGCCCGCGACGTGCCGCTCCTCAAGCACGTTCTCGGCCTGCCCGGAGAGCGCCTATGCCGCGACGGCCGCGCGATCACGGTGGACGGGATCGAGATGGGCGAGGCGCTGGAACGCGACAGCCTCGGCCGCGATCTGCCGGTCTGGCAGGGCTGCCGTACCATCGCCGAGGACGAGATCTTCCTGATGAACCTCGACGTCGGCGATAGCCTCGACGGCCGCTATTTCGGCCCATTACCCGTCTCGGCAGTGATCGGCCGAGCCATTCCGCTTTTCACCGACGAGGACGGCGATGGCCGCCTCGTCTGGCGCGCGCCGGAGCGGTGACGGCGCGCCCGCATCCCATCCACCGCACTAGGAAGGAGTCTCCAATGCCCCAGATCGGTCAATTCACCCGCACCCCGTCCGGCTATTCTGGACAGCTTCGCACGCTCTCGCTCGACCTGGAACTGACCTTCGTTCCGGTCGACAATACCGACTCGGAGAACGCACCGGCCTACCGCATCCATCTCGGCGACGAGGACGGCCCAGAAGTCGGCGCGGGCTGGAAGCACACCGGCGAAAGCGCGGGACCGTTCATCTCAGTCCTGCTCGACGATCCCGCCTTCCAGCAGCCCATCCGCGCCCGCCTGTTCCAGTCGGACGACGAAGGTCGCGATTGGAGCCTGCGCTGGACCCGGCCGAAGAAGCGCGACGAGCAGGACTGACAATGATCATGTCCTGCACCCATCCCGCTACGGGACGATGCGGCGCCCGTCGCCGCATCACCCTCCTTCTTCTTTCGGGCCTGTTGACCCCGGCCATCGCCGCGCCGCCGGTTCTGGCGCAGACCGCCGTGCCGGATCGTGCTGTCGCCGTGCATCCGCACGCCGCCCATATCGCCGAGGCATCGCAGCGTTTCGGCATCCCGGTGCCATGGATCATGGCCGTGATGCGGGCGGAAAGCGCGGGCGATGCGCGCGCCACATCCTCCGCCGGCGCGATGGGGCTGATGCAGGTGATGCCCGACACCTGGGCCGGGCTACGCATCCGCCATGCTCTCGGCCACGATCCCTTTGAGCCGCGCGACAACATCCTCGCGGGCACGGCCTATCTGCGCGAGATGTGGGATCGCTACGGCAATGTGGCCGCGATGCTCGCGGCCTACAATGCAGGCCCCAGTCGCTATGACGAATACCGCCTTGCGGATCGTCCGCTGCCCGCCGAGACGCGCGCCTATGTCGCTTCGCTTGCGCCCATTCTGCACGGCGAAGCGCCATCGGGCACCGCTTCCGCTGCTGCCCGGCCGCTCGACTGGCGCGAGGCGTCGATCTTCGTTGCGCGCGAAGATGGGGCTTCCTCCGCAGATCCAGCGTTTCAGGGTCGTGCGCCGGACGACGCCCCTTCGCTCCTCCCGGCTGCACCGGACTCGCTCACCGCCTTGCAGCCGGAGGGCCTCTTCGTCACCCGCAATGCCGGTGGGGACCAGCCATGAGCAGCGGCAACGCAATTCGCATCCCGTCGTGTGCTGGCGTGTCATCGAGGGCGCGAGGGGTGGCGGCAGGCACCCCGACCGAAGGATGGCGAGATAAAAAGGCGCACGGTGCGCTTCGGTTGGGCGGTTGTTTTTGCGGGGTTTTCCGTCGCGTTCCGCGCCGTGCGGCGCTGGCGCGCACCGTGCGCTGCGCGCCCATCCTCCTGATATTCCGCATCCTTTTGCACCGTGCGGGGCTGCGCCATGTCAGATGACAGCGAGTTCCGCATCCGTCCGGGACGCATCCGCTCGACCCGTGTGCAGCAGGCCCGGCCTTTTGTCGCCCAGGCGCTCGCCGCCGCCCAGAAGGCCGGCGGCCGCGTCTCACGCTCCGGGAGGATCACGTCCGGCAACCGCTCGCGCTTCGGGCGCGGCCAGCGCGCCAGCATCCAGGCCAATCGTCTGCTGAGCGGGCGCTCGCGTGTCGTCGTCATCAAGACCCGCGTGGTGCGCCATACCGCACGTTCCGCTCCGCTCGGCGCCCACCTCAATTACCTGCGCCGCGATGGCGTGACCCGCGACGGGGAAAAGGCACGGATGTTCGGCCCGGAAATCGACGACATGGATGCCGGCGCCTTCGCGGAGAGGTGCCGGGACGACAGGCATCATTTTCGGTTCATCGTCTCGCCGGAGGACGCCGTCGACATGACCGACCTCAAGGCGCACGCCCGTGAGCTGATGGGGCAGATGGAAAAGGATCTCGGCACCCGGCTCGATTGGGTCGCGGTCGATCACTGGAATACCGACAATCCCCATATCCACATCATCCTGCGTGGCCGCGCGGACGACGGCCAGGACCTCGTGATCTCCCGCGACTACATCAAGGAGGGGATGCGCGCCCGCGCACAGGATCTCGTCACGCAGGAACTCGGCCCACGCACCGATCTGCAGATCCACCGCAATCTGGAGCGCCAGGTCGAGGCGGAACGCTGGACCCAGCTTGACCGACAGCTTGTCCGTGACGCCCACAAGTCCGGGATTATAGATCTCGCTCCGCCTGCCGACCGCCAGCCGGACGAGTTCCATGCGCTGAAGGTGGGGCGGCTGCGCACCCTCGAAATCCGCGGATTGGCCGGCCAAATCGGACACGCGCAATGGTTCATCAGGCCCGAAGCCGAGACTGTGCTGCGCGAGATGGGCGAACGCGGCGACATCATCAAGCGTATGCACCGCGCGCTCACAGAGCGCGGCATCGAGCGCGGCTCGGCCAGCTATGTTCTTGCGGGCGAAAGCCTCGACGTTCCCATCGTCGGCCGACTGGTCGAACGCGGCCTCGATGACGAGTTGAGGGGCACGGCCTATGCCGTGGTCGACGGTACCGACGGCCGCACCCATCATATCAGGCTGCCGCACCTCGATGCCACGGGCGACAGCCCGCCCGGTTCGATCGTGGAATTGCGCTCCTGGGAGGACGCGCAAGGGCAGCGCCGTGTTGCGCTCGCCGTCCGCTCCGATCTCGATCTCGGCGCTCAGGTCGGCGCCACGGGCGCGACCTGGCTCGACCGGCAGGCGATTGCACGCGAACCCATTGCCCTGTCGGACAGCGGCTTCGGCGCGGAAGTCCGTCAGGCACTTGATGAACGTGCCGAGCATCTCATCGGCGAGGGTCTGGCCGAGCGGCAAGGCCAGGGCGGCCGCGTCGTCTTTGCGCGTCGCCTCCTCAGCACCCTGCGCCAGCGCGAGATCGATGCGCTCGGCGAGAAACTCGCCTCTGAGACCGGGCTGCCGTTCAATCGCGCAGCCAGCGGCGAATATGTCGCCGGCGCCTACCGTCAACGGCTTGCGCTGGCCTCCGGCCGCTTCGCCATGATCGACGACGGCCTCGGCTTCCAGCTCGTGCCCTGGTCACCCTCCCTCGAAAAGCAGATCGGCCGCCATGTCTCAGGCGTCGCTCGTGACGATGGCGGCGTCGATTGGGAATTCGGCCGCAAGCGCGGCCTCGGCCTCTGACATCAACCGGAAAGGACAATCGTAATGTCGGCGACCAAGATCCTCTGGGGACAGATCAGTATCGTCTTCCTCATCATCCTCGCCACCACCTGGGGCGCGACGCAGTATGTCGCCTGGAGCCTCGGCTATCAGCCGCAACTCGGCCCGCCCTGGTTCGAGCTGTTCGGGACGCCGATCTACTACCCGCCGGCGATCTTCTGGTGGTGGTATTTCTATGAAGCCTATGCGCCGCCGATCTTTGCGAAGGGGGGCATCATTGCGGCCTCCGGCGGCTTCATCGCCATCGCGGTCGCCATCGGCATGTCGGTCTGGCGGGCGCGCGAGGCCAAGAACGTCGCCACCTATGGCTCGGCGCGATGGGCAGAGACCTCGGAGATCAGGAAGGCGGGACTGCTCGATCCCGATGGCGTCGTCCTCGGCCGTTATGACCGCGAGTATCTTCGCCATGACGGCCCGGAGCATGTGCTCTGCTTTGCGCCGACCCGATCCGGCAAGGGCGTCGGTCTGGTCATCCCGTCGCTCCTGACTTGGCCGGGCTCGGCCATCGTCCACGACATTAAGGGCGAGAACTGGCAGCTCACCTCCGGTTTCCGCGCGCAGCATGGCCGGGTGCTGCTCTTCGATCCCACCAATCCGAACTCCTCGGCATACAATCCGCTGCTCGAGGTGCGGCGCGGTCAGTGGGAGGTGCGCGACGTCCAGAACATCGCCGATATTCTGGTGGACCCGGAGGGTTCCCTGGACAAAAGGAATCACTGGGAAAAGACCAGCCATTCGCTCCTCGTCGGCGCGATCCTGCATGTCCTTTATGCCGAGCCGGACAAGACGCTGGCGGGCGTCGCCAAATTCCTGTCCGACCCTAAGCGCCCGGTGGAATCCACCCTGCTTGCCATGATGCGGACCCCGCATTTGGGCGAAGCGGGGCCGCATCCCGTCGTCGCCAGCGCCGCGCGCGAATTGCGCAACAAATCCGACAACGAAATGTCCGGCGTGTTGTCGACGGCCATGTCTTTCTTGGGCCTCTATCGCGATCCCGTGGTCGCGGAGGTGACGCGCCGCTGCGACTGGCGGATCAGCGATATCGTCGGGGGCGAGCGGCCGGCGACCCTCTACCTCGTCGTGCCGCCGTCCGACATCAACCGCACCAAGCCCCTGATGCGATTGCTGCTCAATCAGGTCGGTCGTCGCCTCACCGAGGATTTGCAGGAAAACGCCGGCCGGCACCGCTTGCTGCTGATGCTGGACGAGTTTCCCGCGCTTGGGAGACTGGACTTCTTCGAGACTGCGTTGGCCTTCATGGCGGGCTATGGCCTCAAGAGCTTCCTGATCGCGCAGTCGCTGAACCAGATCGAGAAAGCCTATGGGCCGAACAACTCGATCCTCGACAACTGCCATGTCCGCGTGAGCTTTGCCACCAACGACGAGCGTACCGCCAAGCGGGTTTCCGACGCACTCGGCACCGCCACCGAGATGAAGGCGATGAAGAACTATGCGGGGCACCGCTTGTCTCCTTGGCTCGGCCATCTCATGGTGTCCCGCTCGGAGACCGCACGCCAGTTGCTCACACCGGGCGAGATCATGCAGCTTCCCCCGAGCGACGAGATCGTCATGGTCGCCGGCATCCCGCCGGTTCGGGCGAAGAAGGCGCGGTATTTCGAGGACGAGCGGTTTCGCGAACGCCTGCTCTCGCCACCGGAGCTGACGCCGCCCGAGACGCCGCAGACGGACGACTGGACCGCGTTGCCGATTCCGGCGCGGCCCGAATATTCCAGCGAAGATCCTTCGCCTGAACCAGCCGAGGATGAAGACCCGACCCAATCAGAACGGAGGCTGCAGCCTGAACTCGGCCGCGTGAAGCCGGCGGAGAACAAAAAGCCCATCGAAAGCGAATGGGAGGCTGGGCTGTCCGATGATGTTGACGAAGAAGCCGCCCAGAACCGGCGCATGATCCGTAATGTTCAGGGCGTTGCGCGTCAGGTCTCGATGAATCCCGGCGACGGCATGGATCTCTAGCGACATGGCCAATCCCCGGAAAAAGAGAAAGGTCACGGTTTATCTGGACCCGGCCATCGAGAAGGCTCTGGTGGAATTTGCCGATCGTCGGGATCGCTCGCAGTCCATGATCGCCGAGGCCGCGATCGCGTCGTTTCTGTCGCCCGACGACGCCGAGCGCCGGGAGGCGATCATCGCGCGGCGCCTCGATCAGATGGACCGCCGTATGACGCGTGTGGAGCGGGATGTTGGAATTGCTGTCGAAACCCTGGCGGTCTTCATCCGCTTCTGGCTAGCCACGACGCCAGCTCTACCGGAACCCGCCGCAAACGCGGCCAAAGCCAAGGTAGGAGAGCGGTATGAGGGCTTCATTGCGGCGCTCGGCAGGCGGCTCGCCCAAGGGCCGAAGCTTCGGCAGGAGGTGTCGGAGGATATGAGCGGACCAGATCACGGGGCAGAGATCAGCTAGTTGGTCGGCCGGTTTGAGCCGCTAAGATGCCGGTCGGTCGCGATCTCGTGTCCGCTCGCGACCTCATTCTCGACATTCGGGAGGCTTGCCACGTCGCCCATATGCGGACAGTCTGGTTTTAAACAGCAGTATCGGAAAGCTGAAATTTCGGAAAACCAAGGACTCAGACCAAAAGCGGCCCGAGAATCCGTCGTCTTGGACTTAAATCTGCTTGCTTAGAACCCAGTATAAAGACAGGCTGCCTAGAGGACAAAAAGGGGAGGTTCGGTCTGGCCATGAGCCTGTCGCAAACCGATTTTCCGCGCGATTGGCTGGCGCAGTTTTCCGGAGCGGAGCGTCTTGTGGCCGAACAGTTGGCCGACGCCGTGATGTTGGTCGGCCACGATGCTCTTTACCGGGGGCTGCGCTTACTGCTCGACGAGACCACCACAAACCGCGACGAGGGCGATCAGGACCGGCCGATAGCGCTGTTCGCTGAGCGCGCCGTGGAGACCCGCGATGCCAAGGATGACGAATATGGCTTCGTCCGCCACGAAGTCCTTCCCTTCTTTCCGGGTACCGATGAGGGGCGCGCCACAGGCACCGGCATGCCGCCCATCGTCATCGACCCAAGCGATCAAGAGGTCGGCAGCGAAGGCTCGATCGCCAATTTCATTACCGGATATGAGCGCCTGCACCGGGACCGCGTGCTGAGCCATCCCGGACCCGACGCGCTGCGCACCGGCCGCGTCAGTCACATTGTCATCGTCACCGACTTCATCGGCTCGGGCAAGCGCGTGTGGGAAATGCTCGAGGCGTTCTGGCGTGTCGCCACAATCCGTAGTTGGCACTCCTACGGCCTCGTCCGATTTGCCGTGGTCGCCTATTCCGGGACTGAAGATGGGCTGAAACACGTCCGATCGCACCGCTCGGGGCCAAACGCCCGTGTGGTCCATGCCTGCCCCACCATCTTCACCTCATTTGTCGGCGTGGACCGCGATGCGGTCTTGGCACTGTGCCGCGCCCATCCTCACCGTAGCCGCTATCCGTTCGGCTTCGGCTCGGCCGGCGCGCTTATCGCCTTCTCGCATGGCATGCCTAACAATGCGCCGCCTGTCCTACATAGCGATCGAAAAGGATGGGTGCCGCTTTTCCGCAACCGTAGCGCGCTCGGCGCCGACATGCATTTTCCGGCGGCCAATGCCGATGCCCTCGCCGACCGCGCTCGGGCAGTTCTGCAAATCCGGACGGCAGAGCGATTCCTCGCCGATCCAACCCGTCGCCGCTGGGTCGAAACGATGCTGGTTCTGACCGCGCTCAAAGATGGATCTCGCACGGCGGCCAGCGCTTCTGCTCGCACGCGGTTGTCGCTCGCCAATGTCGAGCAGATTCTTGTGTTCACCCGCATCGCCCGCTGGACGAGCCTGCGTAACACCCTGACCGTTCTTGGCCAGCGCGAGCTTCGGCGGCTTCAGTTACGGCGCGCCCGCACGGTTGTGCTTCCCACCGAGGACTTGCCCTACTATTATCCTAGCCAGTTGAGGGCCCGGTGAGGGAGTTTAGAAATGCGCCGCGCAAGCGGCGACAGGTTCCTTGGGAACCTGGGGCCAGGGATTTCCCGGGTCCGTGCATCGGAGCAGGACCTTCGCGCTGCGCGAGACAGCAAGTCACGGCTGGCGGGGTCTTGGACGAGACTTGCTGTCCCACCCACCTGAGTGGGTCGAAGTAGATGTCCGCACCGAGCCCTCAACGCTACGCATCTGGCGCTCGCCGCCACGGCATCGATGCAGTCACGCTTGAAAACGCATTAGCGGCGCTCGCCCGCATACGAGCGACAGACCCTCGCATTACCCCGGTGCTGACTCTGCGCCATTTCTCGGTACTGACCGAGCTACCCTATCTATTCCTGCGTCGGACGGTCGCGCGTCGCGGGCACACGAAATACCGGTTCGTCCTTCTGAAGAAGCGTATCCCAGGCCGATCCGCCAAGCGGATGATCTCGATTCCGCCGAAGAGCCTAGCGATCGCGCAGCGCTGGCTAGTCGATCATGTCCTTCGCTATGCGCCCGTCCATCCGGCAAGCTTCGCCTTCCATCCAGAATCTTCGCCAGTCCAGGCCGCTGAACAGCACCCCAACACCAAATGGCTGTTGAAGGTTGATATCGAGGATTTCTTTCACTCGGTGAGTGAAGGGACGGTCTCGGCGATCTTTGCCTGGCTGGGCTTTCCCAAGTTACTGTCCTTCGAATTTGCACGACTTTGCACTATCGGGCTCGATCGAGGGCCCGGAAAGAACCCTGCGCCACACAAAGGCCCGATCGACTTCTACGCGCTTGGTTATGAAGGCATTCTTCCGCAAGGTGCGCCAACGAGCCCGATGCTCGCCAATCTCGCAATGCTGCGTATCGATACACTCCTGGCGCGGCTAGCCGAGGAACGCGGGCTGCGCTACTCGCGCTACGCCGACGATCTGGCCTTTTCCACCGACGCCGATCGCTCGCTGGGGGAGATGCGCAGGCTTCAGCGCGACGTGTGCGCGATTCTCAACGACTCGGGGTTCCGGCACAATCAGCGCAAGACCGTGATCCGTGGCCCCGGCACGCGCCGGATCGTTTTGGGCATGCTGGTCGACGGCCCAATGCCTCGCCTACAGCGCGCCTATAAAGACATGATCCGTCTCCATCTCCATTATCTATCCTCACCCGCTTATGGGCCTGCCAAGCATGCTCTGGCGCGCAAGACCGGCGTCTCTAGTCTCTATCATCATGTTCGTGGCCTGATCGCCTGGGCCCAGCAGGTCGAACCAGCCTTTGGCCAGCAAGCGCTTGAGCAATTCGCCTCAGTCGACTGGCCGCCCATCCAGCCCCGCCAGATCGAAAGCGGCTGGGATGACTGAGCTCCCGCCGCCAAGCGCAATATCTTCGAATATAGTGCCGAAAACCAATCTCAATGCTGGACCGTTCCAGTCGCAAACCGTAATTTGAGCCAATGGCAGAAAATGCTCAACAACCGGCCGACTTCGCGCCCTACATTCGCCACCTGTCGATCAAGCGGTTCAGGGGGATCGAGGCGCTGTCGTGGTTCCCCGGCAAAGGCATGAACGTGCTCCTGGGCGGCGGCGACGTGGGCAAGAGCACCATTCTGGACGCCATCGCGCTTCTTCTCAGCCCAACCAATGCGGCAATGCTGTCAGATGCCGATTATTGGCAACGCCGGCACGAGGACGGCTTCGAGATTGCCGCCGCTATGGCGCTGCCCCTGAACTGTGGCATCGTCGAGCAACGCAAGTCGAGCTGGCCCTGGGAATGGAGCGTGGATGGCCCGAAGCTTCCCGATCTTGAGGCCAATGACGGCCAGCCGCTCGATCCTGTGTTCTGCGTGCGCGTCTGTGGGACGCCCGATTTTGAACTGCAACACGAAATCTGCCAGCCCGACGACACCGTCGATCATTTCCCGGTTTCGGTCCGCCGGAATATCGGCGTCGTGCGGCTCGGGGGCGACGATCGCAACGATCGCGACCTCCGCCTGATCCAGGGATCGGCGCTCGACCGCCTGCTCAGCGACAAGACATTGCGATCACGTCTGGCGGATAAGATCGGGGAAACAGACGTGCATGGCGAACTCAAGGAGAGTGCGAAGATCGCGCTCGGTGATCTCGATGAGCGGTTCCAGAAGCGCACTTTGCCCAGCCAGCTCGGCCTTGGTCTGGTCGGCGGGCCGGGTTTTTCGCTCAATGCGCTGATCGGCCTCACCGCAACCAAGGACGGCACCATGCTGCCCATGGCGAGCTGGGGTGCGGGGACACGCCGGCTTGCGGCGCTCGAGGTCGCCGCAGCCCATCATGCCGAGCATCCGATCATGGTCGTCGATGAGATCGAACGCGGCCTTGAATCCTACCGCCAGCGCATTCTGATCGAGGAGCTGCTCGCGAGCCCCTCGCAGGTGTTCGTGACGACGCACAGCGCGCCTGCCGTCCACGCCGCCGCCACGGCCACGCTTTGGTATGTGGACGCCGGCGGCAAGATCGGGAGGCTTCCGGCATCGGTCGCGGCGCAGCAGAAGCGCGATCCCGAGACCTTCCTCGCGCGAGTGGCAGTGATCGCCGAAGGCGCGACCGAAGTCGGATTCGTCACCAATCTGCTCAACCGTTCGCTCGGGGAGGACCTCCGTCGTCACGGAATCTGGGTCAGCGACGGCGGCAGCAATTCGGAAGCGTTGACTGTACTACGTGGCCTCGCGACGAGCGGGCTCAAAGTTGCCGGCTTCGCGGACAATGAGGGCACACAGCAGGGCCTGTGGCAACAGACCAAGGACCAGCTCGGCGATCTCCTCATGCGCTGGCCGGACGGATGCCTTGAAACCAACCTCATCCCGCACCTTCAGGATCACCAGCTAGAGGCCTTCATTGCCGAGCCCGACGGTGATGTTGGCGAGCGGCTGCGAACCTTGGCCGATCGACTGAATCTGGAGGATAAGTCGCTTGCGGCGATCCTCGCTGCGACAGACGATATCCGCTCGCTGATGATCGCGGCAGCGTGCGGTACCGCTCCCGCCGATCCGAACGCGCCTGAGGCGCAGAAAAAGGCGTGGAAGAAGCACGGCCAGCGCTGGTTCAAGAGCGTCGCGGGCGGCGCCGAACTCGCCGACAAGCTCTTCGCGTTTGGGCTCTGGCCGCATGTCGCGCCCCAGCTTCTCCCGTTCGTCAATGCTGTCCGAGGGGCCGTCGGGCTCGGGGCCGCGCAAGCGGTCGTCTGATGTCAGACGCGACGGTCGCCCAAGCGCTTCGCTCCGCCGCGCGCCTCGTGGTCGTCGAGGCGCCGGGCGGCTGCGGCAAGACTTATCAGGGCGCCCGCTACGCCTGCGACATCGCGCCCGCCCTCGGCGACGGACGACTGCTCATTTTGACTCACACCAATGCCGCCTGCGACGTCTTTGCCGGCCGGACGCACGGTCTCAGCCGCCACGTCGAGATTCGCACGATCGACGGGCTCGTGATCGAGATCGCCGGCGCCTACCGCCACCCCCTTGGCCTGCCTGAGGATGTCGGCGCTTGGGCACGGCGCACCCCAAAAGGGTACGACCTGCTGGGCGAGAGGGTGGCACGCCTGCTGACCCGGCATCCTGCGATCGCGGACTGTGTGGCCCGGCGTTATCCGATCGTCGTCTGCGACGAGCATCAGGACGCAAGCGCCGACCAGCATACACTTGTCATGGCGCTGCATCGCGGCGGGGCGCAGCTTCGTGTGTTCGCCGATCCGATGCAAATGATCTTCACCGGCACCCAGGCGCAAACCGCCGCCGCAGAACAGCGCTGGGAGAATCTCAAGGCCGCAGCCGATCGGTTTGAGGAACTCGACCAGCCTCATCGCTGGGCAAACGTCCAGCCCGAGCTCGGCGCCTGGATCCTCGCCTCGCGCGCGACGCTGCGTGATGGCGGCAAGATCGACCTCACCGGCAACCTTCCGGCCGGGCTCACCGTCCATGTTGCCGAGAACAGCTCACCGCAGCGCACCGGGTTCCGAGTGGACGCGCAAGAGAGTCCTGCAATCTACGCACGCGCCAACGCGCCGTCTTTGCTCGTCCTTACCGGACAAAATGATCGCGTCACCGCCTTGCGTGCCTTCTTCAACCGGCGCCTGCCGATCTGGGAAGGCCATGTTCGCGAAGGGCTGTCCACGCTCGCCGCGCATTGTGCGGCCCATCAGGGCAATGCCGAGTCACTGGCGCGCGGCATGCTCACATTCATGGGCTCGGTCGCCTCGGGGTTTTCGCCGACGGCCTTCGGCAACCGCTTCGTGCTCGAGGCGCAGGAGGGATGCGCCAAACCTTGCAACGGCAAGCCGCAGCATCTCCAGGCGATGGCTCGTCATATCGTCGAGTGCCCGGATCATCGCGGCGTGGCACGAGCGCTCAACCACCTGCGGAGCCTGGCAGCGAATGAAGCGGCCTTTGCTGACGTCCGCATCCATCATGGCCGCGAGTTTGCCGAGGCGATCCTGCTCGGCCGGTTCGAGGATGCCGATGACGGCTTTGCCGAAATCGCTCGGCGACGCACCCACGCCCGACCACAGCTGCCGATGAAAGCGATCAGCACGATCCACAAGGCCAAAGGCCTCGAATTCGAAAATGTGATGGTCCTACCGTGCGACGCTGACAATTTTTCGAACACCAAGGCGTCGCGCGCCCGGCTATATGTCGCGCTCAGTCGGGCGACCCGCTCGCTGATGCTGGTCGTTTCGAAAGCGAAGCCCAGTCCGCTGTTCAACCTGTAGGAAGCGGCTCGTCGACGACGAGGTCTGTTCTTTTTCACTACGTCTCTCCAGTGTTCCGGAACCCGCGATGGCTGAGATCGAGCGCTTTGCATTCGAACTGCGGCGGCCACTTGGATGGCTGCTTTCCCATCTCCGCCGCTCAGAAGCGGTCGAGCAGGAATCCACCCAGAAGCGAACACTGGTCGCTGCCGTAGCGAATGGCAGCTCTGTCCCGCGAAGCGGTATGACTCGTCGAGTCGCTCCGCTCTTGCCAAACGGTTCAACTATGCAGCTCCATCTTGGTGCTGAGAGGCACAACCGCCAATCTCCTGTATTTTTATCCCACACTACTACGACGGCCGAAACTTGTTGAATCGGTCCGTGTTGCGGCTCTTTTAGTGATCCCCATCCGGGGATCTTCTCTCGCCTCCCCGGTGGAACGGGGACGAGATGGCAGGCATCAACCACGAACAGGCAAGTGTGGACCGCGGCGCGCGCATGCTCCGGACGGCGCTCGGGCCTGCCATCTCGAACCTCCTGCAAGACCCATCTGTTGTCGAGGTCATGCTGAACCCCGATGGCCGGATCTGGGTGGACCGGCTGTCGGAGGGTCTGTCAGATACCGGCGAGATACTCTCCGCCACAGACGGCGAGCGCATCGTGCGGCTGGTGGCCCACCATGTGGGCGTCGAAGTGCATACGCGCAGCCCGCGCGTCTCGGCCGAACTGCCGGAAACCGGGGAGCGCTTTGAGGGATTGCTGCCGCCCGTCGTCGCTGCGCCCGCCTTTGCCATTCGCAAGCCCGCCGTCGCCGTGTTCAGCCTGGACGACTATGTTGCGGCGGGCATCATGGATGCCGATCAGGCCGAGACGCTGCGCGCGGCCGTTGTATCTTGCGCCAATATACTGGTTGCCGGCGGCACGAGCACAGGCAAAACGACGCTCACGAACGCACTACTCGCTGAGGTGGCGAAGACGCAGGATCGCGTCGTCATCATCGAGGATACCCGCGAGCTGCAATGCGCCGCGCCTAATCTCGTCGCCATGCGGACCAAGGATGGCGTCGCCACCTTGGCCGAACTGGTGCGGTCGTCCCTGCGCCTGCGCCCCGATCGAATCCCCATCGGCGAGGTGCGTGGGGCCGAGGCGCTCGATCTCCTCAAAGCCTGGGGCACCGGACACCCTGGCGGCATCGGGACTATTCATGCCGGCTCCGGGATCGGGGCGCTGCGCCGTCTCGAACAACTCATCCAAGAAGCTGTCGTTACCGTCCCCCGCGCCATGATCGCGGAGACCATCGATCTCGTCGCCGTTCTCGCTGGTCGCGGTTCAGCGCGACGCCTTGCCGAGCTTGCCCGCGTCGACGGGCTTGGGCCGGACGGCGACTACCGGATTTCACCCGCCACTTCAGAACCCGACACCGCTTACAACACTGGAGAAACTGAATGATCCGTCGCGCCTTTCGTATCCGCCACCATGTCGCAACCGCTGCCATCGTCGCCTGCGCGAGCCTGATGACGTCTCCGGCCCTTGCCTCGGGCTCCTCGATGCCCTGGGAAGCGCCGCTGCAATCCATTCTCGAATCCGTAGAAGGGCCAGTGGCGAAGATCGTCGCCGTGATCATCATCATCGTCACAGGCCTGACGCTGGCCTTCGGCGACACCGGCGGCGGTTTCAGGCGCCTGATCCAGATCGTATTCGGGATCTCCATCGCCTTTGCGGCGTCGAGCTTCTTCCTGTCCTTTTTCAGCTTCGGCGGCGGGGCGCTGGTCTGATGGCGCTCGCGTTCGAAGCGCTCGACGAAGTGCCGGGTTTCTCGATCCCGGTTCACCGCGCCCTGACCGAGCCGATCCTGCTCGGCGGGGCGCCGCGCTCCGTCGCCATCCTGAACGGCACGCTCGCCGGTGCGGTCGGCCTCGGCCTTCAGCTCTGGCTCGCCGGCATCCTGATCTGGGCGGTCGGTCACATCGCTGCCGTCTGGGCGGCCAAGCGCGATCCGTTCTTCGTCGAGGTCGCGCGCCGCCACCTGCGCATCCCGGCTTTTCTCTCGGTGTGAGGTCCGAGCCATGATGAATCTCGCGGAATACCGCCGCACCGCATCCCGCCTCGCCGATTATCTCCCCTGGGTGGCGCTGATCGGCTCGGGCGTCGTGCTCAACAAGGACGGTTCATTCCAGCGGACCGCGAAGTTTCGCGGGCCCGATCTGGATTCCGCCGTCGCGGCCGAACTGGTCGCGGTGGCCGGACGGCTGAACAACGCCTTCCGCCGCCTCGGCTCAGGCTGGGCCATCTTCGTCGAGGCGCAGCGCTCGGAAGCCGCCACCTATCCGGCCAGCCGTTTCCCCGATCCCGCCTCGGCGCTGGTCGATGCCGAGCGCAAGGCCGATTTCGAGGAGGAGGGCAGCCATTTCGTCTCGGGCTATTTCCTGACCTTCCTCTGGCTCCCGCCCGCAGAAGATGCCGCACGCTCGGAATCCTGGCTCTATGAGGGGCGCGAGACCTCGGGCGTGAACCCGTGGGAGCTGGTGCGTGGCTTTATCGACCGCACCGATCGCGTGCTGGCGTTGCTCGACGGCATGATGCCGGAATGCCGCTGGCTCGATGACGCTGGCACGCTGACCTACCTCCATTCCACCATCTCGACCAACCGGCATCGCGTGCGTGTGCCCGAGGTGCCGATGTATCTCGACGCGCTGTTAGCCGATCAGCCGCTGACCGGCGGGCTGGAGCCGCGCCTGGGCAATCAGCATCTCCGGGTGCTGACGATCACCGGCTTTCCGGGCACGACCACCCCCGGCCTGCTCGACGAGATGAACCGGCTGGCCTTCCCCTACCGATGGTCCACCCGCGCCATCCTCATGGACAAGACCGACGCGACCCGGCTGCTGACGAAGATCAGGCGGCAATGGTTCGCAAAGCGCAAGAGCATCGCGGCGATCATCAAGGAGGTGATGACCAACGAGCAATCCGCGCTCGTGGACACCGATGCAGCAAACAAGGCCGCCGACGCGGACATGGCCTTGCAGGAACTCGGCGCCGACATGGCCGGGATGGCCTATGTCACGGCGACCGTCACCGTCTGGGACGAGGATGCCCGCCGCGCCGACGAAAAGCTGCGCCTGGTCGAGAAGATCATCCAGTCCCGTGATTTCAGCGTCATGGTCGAGACGGTCAATGCCGTCGACGCCTGGCTCGGCAGCCTGCCCGGACATGCCTATGCCAATGTCCGCCAGCCCCCGATCTCGACGCTCAACCTTGCCCACATGGTTCCCTCGTCCGCCGTGTGGGCAGGGCCGGAACGGGACGATCACTTCGGCGCGCCCCCGCTGCTCTATGGCAGGACCGAAGGATCGACCCCGTTCCGGCTTTCTCTCCATGTCGGCGATGTGGGCCACACCCTTGTCGTCGGTCCCACAGGTGCGGGCAAGTCGGTGCTGCTGGCGCTGATGGCGTTGCAGTTCCGCCGCTACGTGGGATCACAGATTTTTGCCTTCGACTTCGGCGGCTCGATCCGCGCCGCCGCGCTGGCCATGGGTGGCGACTGGCATGATCTTGGTGGCGAACTGACCGATGCTTCCGAGACGTCCGTTTCGTTGCAACCGCTGGCCCGTATCCATCAAACCGCCGAGCGCGCCTGGGCGGCGGACTGGATCGTCGCGATCCTGACGCGCGAGAACATCCAGATCACCCCGGAGGTAAAGGAATACATCTGGACGGCGCTGACCTCGCTTGCCTCGGCGCCCGTCGGGGAGCGGACCATCACCGGTCTCGCGGTCCTGCTCCAGTCGAACGATCTGAAACAGGCGCTGCGCGCCTATTGCGTCGGTGGTCCTTATGGCCGTCTGCTCGACGCCGAGGCCGAGCATCTTGGTTCAGCCGACGTGCAGGCGTTCGAGATCGAGGGCCTGGTCGGAACCGGCGCCGCCCCCGCCGTCCTCTCCTACCTGTTTCACCGCGTCGGCGACAGGCTGGACGGGCGGCCGACGCTGCTGATCATCGATGAGGGCTGGCTGGCGCTCGATGACGAAGGGTTCGCGGACCAGCTCCGCGAATGGCTGAAAACCCTGCGCAAGAAAAACGCCAGCGTCATCTTCGCCACGCAAAGCCTCAGCGACATCGATGGCAGTAATATCGCGCCCGCGATCATCGAAAGCTGCCCGACGCGGCTCCTGCTACCGAACGAGCGCGCCATCGAGCCGCAGATCACCGCGATCTACAGGCGGTTCGGCCTCAATGACCGTCAGATCGAGATTCTCGCGCGGGCGACACCCAAGCGGGACTACTACTGCCAGTCGCGACGCGGCAACCGGCTGTTCGAACTGGGCCTCAGCGAAGTCGGCCTCGCGCTCTGCGCCGCTTCCGCCAAATCCGACCAGACGCTGATTGCCGAGATCTTCGCCGAACACGGCCGAGACGGCTTCCTCGCCGCTTGGCTCAAGGCGCGCGGCGTCGAATGGGCCACCGATCTGATCCCGGACCTCACCAACCTCGCCACCGAAAGCGAGGACCTGACGCCCATCGTCTTCGATGACGCCGAGTTCGATTTCACCCTGGAAGAAGAGGAGATTACCCCATGACGCGCAAAATGCTCCGTCTCAGCCGCGTGGCGGGCGCTTCGGCGCTCGCACTCGCGCTTGCCGCACCTTTGGCGCTAGCGCCGGTGTTCACGGCACCAGCCCATGCCTTCTTCGGCGGGTTCGGCCGCATCGTCTATGACCCGACCAACCACGCCGAGAACTTGTTGACGGCAGCGCGCACGCTGGAGCAGATCAACAACCAGATCACCTCGCTCCAGAACGAAGCGCAGATGTTGATCAATCAGGCGCGGAATCTCGCGAGCCTGCCCCACAGCTCGCTTCAGGCGCTTCAGCAGAACGTCCAGCGCACCCAGCAGCTTCTCGGGCAAGCCCAGAATATCGCGTTCGACGTGCAGAACATCGACCAGATGTTCCAGCAGGACTACGGCAATCTATCCCTCACGGCCACCGACCAGCAATTGATCGCCGATGCGCGCTCGCGCTGGGAGAACACCGTCGGTGGCTTGCAGGATGCCATGCGCGTGCAGGCGGGCGTAGTTGGCAACATCGACAGCAACCGTGCCGAGATGTCCACGCTCATCGGCGAGAGCCAGGGCGCGACCGGCGCGCTTCAGGCTACGCAAGCTGGCAATCAGCTTCTCGCCCTGCAATCGCAGCAGCTCTCCGACCTGATCGCGGTGATTTCGGCAAACGGCCGCGCCGACGCGCTGACCGAGGCCGAACGTGCGACGGCCGCTGAGCAGGGCCGCATCCAGCGCGAGCGCTTCCTAACGCCGGGGTCGGGCTACCAGCCCGGCAATGCCCGGATGTTCAACTGAGGTTGGAGCTCCGATCATGGAAGGGAAGGTGCTGGCCCGGATCGCCGCCATAGTGTTCATCGCCGTCGCCTTAACGGCGACCATCATCGAGATGACCCGCGAGGACGTGAACGTTCCCGCGCCTTCCGCTCCCGCATTCCAGCCTCCGGCCGATCCGCTGCGCGAGGGGCAACGTCATTGCCAGCAGCTCGGAGAGGCCGCCGCCAACGATCCGACCTGTCTTCGTATCTGGGCCGAGACACGCGATCGCTTCCTCGGCCGCACACCCGGTCCGGCGACGTCTGCACCGAACGGAGGGAAATGAGCCATGGGTGGAACGGGGGTCATCGACAATTTTCTTGGCATCTTCACCAGCTACATCGACAGCGGCTTCGGCCTGCTTGGCGGCGAGGTCGCGTTCATTGCGACGACGCTGATCGTCATCGATGTCACGCTGGCCGCGCTGTTCTGGGCATGGGGCGCGGATGACGACATCATGGCGCGGCTCGTCAAAAAGACTTTGTTCGTGGGTGTCTTCGCCTACATCATCAGCAATTGGAACAACCTCGCCCGGATCGTCTTCGAGAGCTTCGCCGGGCTGGGCCTGATGGCCTCGGGCACCGGATTCTCTGTCGCCGATCTCTTGCGCCCCGGCCGTGTCGCCCAGACTGGGCTCGATGCGGGGCGGCCTCTCCTGGAATCCATCTCCGATCTCATGGGATGGATCGCCGTCTTTGAAAACCTCGTGCAGATCCTTTGCCTGTTTTTCGCCTGGGCGCTGGTTATCCTCGCATTCTTCATCCTGGCGATCCAACTCTTCGTGACGCTGATCGAGTTCAAGCTGACGACGCTGGCTGGCTTTGTACTGATCCCCTTCGGCCTCTTTGGCAAAACCGCGTTCATGGCAGAACGGGTTCTGGGGAACGTGATCTCCAGTGGCATCAAGGTGTTGGTCTTGGCCGTCATCATCGGCATCGGCTCAACGCTCTTCGGCCAGTTTACCGCCGGCTTCGGCGGCGCGACCCCCACGATCGACGACGCCATGGCGATTGTCCTGGCCGCTCTTTCCCTTCTCGGGTTGGGCATTTTCGGCCCCGGCATCGCCACCGGCCTCGTTTCGGGTGGCCCACAGCTCGGCGCGGGCGCTGCCGTCGGGACCGGCCTCGCCGTTGGTGGTTCTGCTGTGGCGGCCGGAGGCGCGACCATGCTTGCCGCCAAGGCCGGAGGCGCTGCAATGTCGGGTGGTGCCACGCTTGCACGCGGTGGTGCCGCGGCCGTCGGTGCCGCTTCGTCGGCCTACACCCTCGGCTCGATGGGCGGCTCCGGCGCGGCCGGGATCGCTTCCGGTCTCGGAGGTGTTAGCCGCGCCGGCGCGTCGGCGGCCATCTCGCCTTTGAAGCGCGCCGCCACCCGTGCCGCCGACAGCATGAAATCCAGTTATTCCGGTGGCGCGAGAGCCGGGTTCACAGCGTCCGGCGGCAGTTCCTCCATGGGAACGGTCGGGGGCGTCCCGTCACCCGAACAATCCCCTCCTTCAGCCGCTGATGGTTCGCCTGCCTGGGCACAGAAAATGCGCCGCAGCCAAGCGATGAGCCACGGCGTCACCGCCGCCGCCCATGCCGTCCGATCGGGCGACAGCCATGGCCCCGGTTCATCCGTCAGCCTTTCCGAAAGTGACCGCACATGAATATCTTCAAACGACCGACGACCCACTATGGCAAGGTGCCGGAACCCGAAACGCCCTATCAGAAGGCCGCGCAGGCTTGGGACGAGCGCATCGGGTCGGCTCGCGTGCAGGCGAGGAACTGGCGCTATATGGCCTTCGGCTCGCTGATCCTGTCAGCAGGCTTCGCTGCTGCCCTTGTATGGCAATCGGCACAGGGAACCGTCGTGCCTTGGGTGGTGGAGGTCGATAATCTCGGCCAGGCGCAGGCCGTCTCGGCTGCTACGGCGGATTATCGACCGACCGATCCGCAGATTGCCTTCCATCTGGGCGGCTTCATCGAGCAGGTCCGCGCCATCCCAGCCGACGCTATCATCGTCCGCCAAAACTGGCTTCGCGCATACGAATTCACCACGGACCGCGGCGCTGCGGCGCTGAACGACTATGCCCGCGCCAATGATCCGTTCACTCGCGTCGGCCGCCAGCAGGTCGCCGTCGAGGTCTCCAGCGTCATCCGAGCATCCCCCGACAGCTTCCGCGTGGCGTGGTTGGAGCGGCACTATGAGAACGGTCAGCTTTCCACGACCGAGCGATGGACCGCGATCCTGACCATCGTGATCCAGACCCCTCGCACCGCCGAGAGGCTGCGCACCAATCCCCTTGGAATCTACATCAACGCGATCAACTGGTCACGGGAGATGAGTCAATGAATTCCTCGACTTTCCGTAATGACGCGTTTCCGGCTTTCCGTAAACTCGGCCTTCCGGCTTTGCTGCTTTCCGCCACCATGCTGGCCGGCTGCGCGACCAACCGGGCGCCGCAGTTCAGCTACGATGATAACGTGCCGCCGCTGCCTGCCGCGCAGGTGGCCGCCCCGGACAACCGGCCCCGGCCGCTGCATGTGCCCCCGGCATGGACCGTGGCGCGGGGCGGCACCGCAGCCGGCACGCCTACCGGCCGGGTCGAGAACGCCAATGCTGCCGCCCGTGTCGAACCGCGGCGGGAAGGCTACTACAACGCCATCCAGATTTATCCCTGGTCGGAGGGCGCGCTCTATCAGGTCTATGCCGCAGCCGGGACAGATCACCAATATCGCGCTGGAGCCGGGCGAGAGCCTGACCGGAACGGGACCCATTGCCGCCGGCGATACGACGCGCTGGATCATCGGAGATACCGAAAGCGGCTCGGGTGCGAACCGCCGCGTCCATATTCTCGTCAAGCCAACACGCGAGGACATCTCGACCAATCTCGTGATTACCACCGATCGACGGGTTTACATGATCGAGTTGCGGGCGCGAGAATCGCTCTACATGCCCTCCGTGGCATGGGCCTATCCCGCACCGCCACCAGGAAGCCGTGTCAACACACCAGCCGCTCCCACCATTCCAGCCGAGGCCGCGCGAAATTACCGCTACGGATTGCAGGTGCGGGGCGATAGCCCACCCTGGCGGCCGGTTTCCGTTTTCGACGACGGTCGGCGTGTCTATGTCGTCTTCCCGCGCGGCATCGTGCAAGGCGAGATGCCGCCGCTTTTCGTGCTCGGCGCGGATGGCGAGCCGCAGATCGTCAATTCCCGTATTCACCAGAACGTGCTGATCGTGGACCGCCTGTTCGGCGCGGCCGAGTTGCGCCTTGGCAGCGGCAACCGCCAGCAGGTCGTCAGGATCGTCCGCACCAACCCGACGCAGGCCGCAGCACAACCGGCCAGCACGACCACGGGAGGATCGTCCTCATGAGCGATACCGATACCGCCGCCCCCATGCGCCTGCGCGCCGAATCGCCCCGCGTCACCCGCCTATCCCGCAAGATGCTGGCTGGCGTCGGAGCCGTCGCCCTGCTCGGCATAGGCGGGGCGCTGATCTACGCACTCCAGACTCGCGATGTTGCGCCGGGTGGCGGCGAGCTCTATTCGACCGAGAACCGGCCCACGGCGGACGGCCTGGCCGGCCTGCCGAGTGACTATAGCGGCCCGGTCCTTGGCCCCGCGCTGCCGGGTGATCTCGGTCGTCCGATCCTTGAGGCGCAGAACCGGGGCCAGCCAGTTGCCGCACCCGCCATCACCGCGCCAGCGGTCGATCCAGACGAACAGCGCCGTCTTGCCGAGGAAGAAGCCGCACGGTTGAGCAGCATCTTTTTCCAGTCCGGCCCGCGCACGGAAGCACCGGCAGGAACGGCTATGCCCAGCCTGGCTGGTCTCGGCGCGCAGCCGGATGCGGCAGGGCAGAACCGTCACGCGGCTTTCCTCAACGGCCCGGTGGACCGGCAGACCGTCGCCCCGGATCGCCTCACGCCCCCGGCATCGCCCTATATTCTTCAGGCGGGCGCCGTCATTCCGGCCGCGCTCATTACCGGCATCCGGTCGGACCTTCCCGGTCAGATCACGGCGCAAGTGACCGAAAACGTCTATGACAGCCCGACCGGCTCGCTGCTCCTGATCCCGCAGGGAACCCGTATCATCGGCCAGTATGATGATGGCGTGACCTTCGGCCAACGCCGCGTGCTCCTTGTGTGGAATCGCCTGATCCTGCCCGACGGCCGGTCCATCGTGCTGGAGCGCCTGCCGGGCGCCGACGCCGGCGGCTATGCCGGTCTTGAGGATGGCGTCGATTATCACTGGTGGGATTTGATGAAGGCGGCTGGCCTCTCCACGCTTCTCGGGATCGGCGCGGAACTGGCAACCAGCGACGAAGACCGGCTGATCCGTGCCATCCGCGAAGGGGCGCAGGACACCGTCAATCAGGCGGGGCAGCAGATCGTGCAGCGCCAGTTGCAGGTTGCGCCGACATTAACGATCCGACCGGGCTTCCCGGTCAGGATCATCGTGACTCGCGATTTAGTGCTCCAGCCGACAGGAGGTTGATCATGACCAAGTTGAAACTCGGCCCGCTGCCCGACGACAAGCCCGTGAAGGTCACACTGGAATTGCCCGCGACGCTTAACCACGACCTGATCGACTACGCCGATGTGCTGGCCCGTGAAACCGGCAAGCCCGTCGCCGATCCCTTGAAGCTGATCGTGCCGATGCTGGAGCGGTTCATCGCCACGGATCGCGGGTTTAGAAAGGCTAAGCGCTCGATACCGCCTGCGAGTAGTCAGAGCTGACGGCGATTGTCCTTGCCAGACTGAGTAGCCGACGAAAGGCGGGGTTATCATTGTTAGTCGACCACACCGCTGAGAATGGCAACAACTCGCCGACGATGGGCTTGTAAACCACCCCAGCGAACCGTGCTGATGTCATGGCCTCGCTCACGACAGTCAATCCTTGACCGAGTGCGACGAGAGCTATGAGATTGTCTCGGCTGGTGTGTTGTACCTTTATTTCGGGATGTCTGCCGAGGTCAGCCAGATATCGAACAAGATAGGCGTGGATTTCTTGTCCTGGCGCTGACTCGCTAACAACGAACGTTTCGTCGTGTAGATCACGCCATTCAAGTTCTTTCCGATTGGCCAATGGATGGTGGGCGGGCAGAACTGCAAATACGCGCTCCTCCCACAGAGGGGTTCGCTCGCACCCCGGCCAATCTCGTGTACCGGCGACAAACGCTACATCGAGGCTGAGATTTCGGATTGCTACAACGTGGTCTGCGGGGTTTCCGTCGACCAACTCTATTGTTACCTGCCCGTGGCGTTGGCCGAAGGTGCCCAACAGTTCCGCGAGGAAGCCGGAAGCAATTGAGGAATAAACGCCAATACGGATTCGACCCTGCTCGGAGCGACCCGCAAGCGCTACGTCGTATGCACCTTCTGCAATGCTCCGCATAGCTTCTCGTGCGCGCCTGAGAAAGCGTCGACCTGCATAGGTTTGAGACACGCCCCAGGAGTGTCGGTGAAATAGTGACGCTCCAATCTGGTCCTCAAGGTCGGCGATACACCGGCTTACTGCCGACTGTGAGAGGCCCAGGCCAATTCCCGCCTTGCGAAAGCTACCTTGTTCGGCCGCCGCCAGAAAATATCTAAGATGGCAAAGCTCGATTGCCTCAACGCTTTTCGACAACACCATTAGGAGACCCTCGCCAATTTAGGCTCAAGCAAGCTGTCGTCGCGCTTATGCGAGTCGGGCCAAGCAAAAGTGCCTGCGGGCTCGTTGCCGGCTCCGCGACGCACGCATAGTGGTGACCGCCAGGGCCTTATGTGTTCGCTATTTCCTGGCGGACGCATCCATAGCGTCGTTGATATAGTGTTTGACATGAAACACTTCCCCTTGCCGCCCTATCGACCATCATGGCGTGCGTTCAGCGATGGATTTATTCTGCCGTCTCCATTGACTCACCCGACGGATGCTCCAAGCGCGTGGACCAAGGCATCCGCCTCCAGCCGAAACCCGTCGTAAACAACGCGGCCGTCGGGCGCGATCACAACAAACCAGGGCGTCCCACCCGTTTGAAACGCCTCCATAATCGCCGGCACGGTTTCGCCTTGCCCCTTACCGGGAGCGGCGTGCCCAAAGGGGATGCTCAGTCCATATCGTGACTGGTTTTCCCGCAAACGGTCGAAGGTGTTCACATCCGAGCCTTCGAACACCGTCTGCACGGCGGCAAAGCCAACGCCTTTGTTTCCGAGATTGTCTGCAAGTGTCACAAGCGTGGGAAAACCATGTGTGTGACAGCCGGCGCACCAGTCTTGAAAGAAATACAGGATCTTGAAGCCCGTACCCAGCTCTTCCAGAGACAGCGGATCACGCTGATTGCCATTCCCATCGATCCACTGAACATTCTCCAACGGCGGAGATGGCGACCCTACAATTCCAGTTTTCATGATGTTCTCCCGTTGGTGGCTCGCGGCATTGCACCGCGAGCCACATACCTGTTAGGCCGCCGTGTCTGTTCGGCGCGGCAGAACCCAGTTGGGGCGCGCGAAATGGCACGAGTATCCGTGCGGGATGCGCTCCAGGTAATCCTGGTGTTCCGGCTCGGCTTCCCAGAAGTCACCTACCGGCTCGACCTCCGTGACCACCTTGCCGGGCCACAAGCCGGAAGCTTCGACGTCCGCGATCGTATCCAGAGCAACATTCTTCTGTTCGTCACTCGTGAAGTAGATCGCTGAGCGATAGCTCTTACCGAAGTCATTGCCCTGCTGATCCAGCGTGGTCGGATCATGGATCTGGAAAAAGAACTCCAGCAGTCGGCGATAGCTGATTTTCTGAGGATCGAAGATGATCTCGATCGCCTCGGCATGCGTTCCGTGATTGCGATAGGTCGCATTGGGCACGTCCCCGCCGGTATAACCGACTCTCGTTGAGATCACGCCCCACTTCTTTCGAATGAGATCCTGCATGCCCCAAAAGCAGCCACCAGCCAGTACAGCACGTTCGGTTGTCATCTAGATATCCTCTACCTGGTTGAGATAGTCACCGTATCCTTGCGCCTCCATCTCCTCGCGTGGGATGAAGCGCAGCGACGCGGAATTGATGCAGTAGCGCAAGCCGCCACGGTCGGTCGGCCCGTCAGGGAAGACGTGGCCAAGGTGGCTATCGCCATGTGTCGAGCGCACTTCCGTGCGGACCATGCCGTGACTGGTGTCACGCAGCTCGTTGATGTTCAGCGGCTCGATCGGCTTCGTGAAGCTGGGCCAGCCACAACCGGACTCGAATTTGTCCGACGATGCGAACAAAGGTTCACCCGAGACGATGTCGACGTAGATGCCGGCCTCATCATTGTGGAGAAGAGCACCGGTGCCCGGCCGCTCGGTGCCGCTTTGCTGCGTCACCCGGTATTCCTCGGGTGAGAGCCTTGCGATCGCGGCGTCTGTTTTCTTGTATGTAGCCATGTTTTTCTCCTTCGAATGTCTGCCGCTAAAGTGGCTATTCAATCCGAAGGTGTCCAATACGGCACGGCTATAGTTTCAATGCTTCGCCTCAGTGTTGCCAGCGGTCAAGCCAACGCGATGGTCTACACTACCACCCATGGCGTTCGACCAGCATTCGAAGCTGGCGCAGGACCGCCGCTGTTCCTGAGCCAGAAACTGACTGGAAACCGATCGTCCGGGTAAGGTCGAGCGTTTCAACCGGGCGAAGGGTCAGGCCGGCGACGATGGCCGAGTTTTCGGGCAGCATGCAGACACCGGCGCCTTCGGCCACCGCCTGCTGGATTAGATCCTCCCGTTCAGATCTTAGCCGCGGGACCATGACGATAGCGCGTTCGCGAAGATGCTCGTTGACGCGAGAGCGAAATTCACAATGAAGGCGATCAAGATAAGGTTGCTCAGCGAGTTCGGCGAGCGAGATCACTTCCCGACCGGCTAAAGGGTGCTGCTCCGCCATGGCCAATAACAGCCGCTCGCGGAACATCTCAGCGGTGGCGATCTTGGCGTTACCCGCCATCGGATCGGAACAGAAGCAGCCATCGAGCCGACCGCTCAGCAGACACTCAACGGCCTCTTCGCGGGTGATCGGCCGGACAACCAGTTCGAGCATTGGCAACTGTTGCAGGGCATGGGCGATGAACCCAGTGATTAGCCTTGGTGCAATCGTGTTGACGACGCCCACGGTTAACGTCTCTCGTCTTCCCCGAACCCGATTGAGGGAGAGTGCGCGGACCCGCTGTTCACCTTCCGCTATCGAAGCAAACTCTGAACGGATATCACGGCCTAGAGCTGTGAGACGGCTGTCTTTCCCATCACGATAAACCAGGGTGCCACCCAGTTCCTCCTCAAGTCGTTGGATCGCGCGTGTGAGCGTGGGTTGCGAAACACCGCTGCGCATGGCCGCTTCGGTGAAGTTCAGAGAATCCGCCAGATTCAGGAAATATCGTATCTGATTGAACTCCATGCCTACCGCCGTTCTGTCTATTGTTTCATTACTATGGGGCCGAACGTTTCCATTGGACATGAGGTGCAACGTTTCTCGTCGCAATATCGGCATGTCGTCAGCGCGGAAAGTGGGTCGCTCGCCAGCGCTGCAACCAAGGTCTCGGCGACACTCTCGAAAGCAGCGAGATGCTCGTGTGGCACGTGTCCGACTGCCCACGTCAGCGCCTCTCGACGATGTTCCAGCACCTGTTCGCGCTGTTGTTTCGCGCTGGGCGTCAAGACGAGGTTGAAGGCTCGGCGATCAGTGCGTGAAGGGCGTTTCTCGACAAGCCCCCGTTCTAGCAAACGGTCGACCAACCGGACAGCTCCACCATGCGTGATGGTCAGAACCCGGCTCAACTGTTCGATCGTCATTCCGGGGGCATGACCGATCGCTACCAGGGCGGCAACGGTTCCTCCACCGTCCTGCATTGTTTGCGCAATCGCGGCGTGCATGCGGTCGTTTACCCCTACGGCCAAGGCGCCCAGAAGGTTCACCAGCCGCTCGGAGACGTTTCTATCCATTGCGCTCTCAGCCACACAGCGTTATAAGTATGAGTCAGTCATATATTATCTGCGGCGACAGGTCGAGGTCTGTGTAAAGCGGCCTTTTCAGGCCGGAACATCTCCGCGCGTGTCGACTCACTAGAAGCAAGGGGACTTCGAATGGCTACCAGAGGGTTCACCGGCCGCCCATCGGGAGGAGACCAGTCGGAACGGATTCCGCCCGGTCAACATCTTGTCGACTATTTTCCTGTCCTCACCGCAGGGCCGACGCCGAACATCGAGCCGGGGGACTGGAAATTCACACTCAAGATCGGCCCACGGCCCGTGAAGGCTTGGAATTGGGCGGAGTTCAACTCCCTGCCGATGACGAAGATGACGCGGGATATCCACTGCGTGACGTCTTGGTCGAAGCTGAACACCGCATGGGAAGGTGTGCTGATCGACGATATCCTTGCCGACGCCGGAGTCGAGCATCCCACCGACTTCCTTCTCGCCCACAGCTTCGATGGATACTCGACCAATGTCCCGCTAGCGGATCTTGCGTCCGGCAAGGCGATGGTCGCGTTGAAGTATGAAGGAAAAGCGATCCCGCGCGATCATGGAGGACCCGCACGCCTGCTCGTTCCACACCTTTACTTCTGGAAGTCTGCAAAATGGGTGAACGGGCTCCAGTTCACTGAACGCGATGAGCCCGGATTTTGGGAACTGCGCGGCTATCATATCTACGGCGATCCGTGGAAGGAGCAGCGATATTCCGGTGATTGAGCGTACCACGCCGATCGGTTGGCAGATCGGAACGATCTCCGAGATCGTCCAACGCACGCCGAGCATCAAGAGCTTTTTTCTGCGTCTGGCACAGCCTTTCACGCATGTCGCCGGACAGCATGTCGACATTCGACTGACGGCCCCTGATGGATACTCGGCGATGCGAAGCTACTCGATCGCATCCGATCCATCTCGCTCTGACGCTATTGAGCTCGTCATCGAAAACCTGCAGGGCGAGGTCTCTGCCTACTTCCACGAAGTCGCCGTCGCTGGAGACGAAATTGAACTGCGCGGTCCTTTAGGGGGCCATTTCTTGTGGCCGGAGCCAGAAAGCGGCCCGATCCTTTTGATCGGCGCGGGGTCCGGTGTGGCGCCGTTCATGTCGATGATCCGGCACAGGCGTTCAGTCGCGCTTACCGTTCCGACAGCGCTTCTCCTGTCCGCCCGTACGAGAAACGACGCCCTCTTCGCCGAGGAACTCATTTCCAGCGAAGAAGGCGACCCTAACTTCGCACTGACCCTGGCGATTACCCGCGAGGCACCTTGGCGAGCCTCGGATTTTGCGCGTCGGGTGGACGAAGCAATGATCAAGGACGTCGTTGGCCGCATGCCTTCTACGCCTGCGCATGTCTTCATCTGCGGATCGAACGGCTTCGTCAATATTGCCGCTGATGGCGTTCTCGCTTCGGGACTGGCCCCGGATGTGATCAAGACTGAGCGGTATGGGGGGTGAGGGCTCCAGCGGCCGCGTCGCGGATCGCACGGAATAGGTGCACAAGAGCCGGTCTCTCGAGCATAGCTACGACTGCGCAGGAATCACGCTCTACATCACCAGCAAGTTCGCCCTGAGTGGCTTCACTCGCGGACTTTCACGCGGGCCCGGTCCGACTGGTGACCGTCAACGGACACCAGCCCCGGCCCATCGACACAGAGCTTGCACCTCCTCGGGGGACACCAGGGTATGACGCAAAAGTCGGGCTCACAAGTGTCGGACGCTATGGAAAGACAGCAGAAATAGCCGCATCGATCGCATTTTCTGTGCAGCCCGAAAGCTGCCTTCATCAATGGTGAATACCTCAACGTCGACGGCGGGTGGAACGCTTGAGAGGTGATCGCGCCAGCATGACGCGACATGCCTGCTCCGCATCAAAACTATAGTCACAGCACATTGGGAATTCGTTCGTCAGGATGCAATCATAAGCATTGTGCTCGTTGATACATCCGAGCGCCCCTGATGGCCGAATAACACCAAAGGAGATGCAGATGAGACTAAGAGTATCTGATGTTGTTGAGGCGGTGAACCAGCTCGTGAGCCAAGGTTATGAGCGTGAATACCGCATTAAAGATGGCAGACTTTTTGATCTGGTGCTCGGCTCCGAGCTCGAGTCGAGCAACATCCAGGTCGACTCCGCGCTCCGCTTGGTGAGCGGCCGGGATGGCGAGGACGCATCCAACATCTATGCCATTTCCGATCGAGGATCCAAAAGCAAGGGATTGCTCGTGGATGCCTTCGATATATTTGATGAGATCGGCGACAGTGGTTTGGCCGACCGGCTGCTCGCAAAGCGTGACACGGATGTCGTTGGGGACAACGATGTCCCGAGCAGATACGGCCTTCGCAAAGTCTACAAGCGGGAATTCGATAACGACCCCGAGCGCTACGTACTGCGCATAGGTTTCCCGGACTTTCCTGACTGCCCGTTCGGTCAATCGTACTCGGTGCTCGGCTTTGACACCGCGGAGCAGGCGTATGTGTGGCTGGTTACGAGCATTCTGCGGGATTCCCGACTGAACCGGATTCCATATCAGGGCACGGAACTCCCCGACGACGAGTGAGCACCGTCCGGCCATCAGGCAGCGTCCATGGCCGGTCGTCAGGACACAAACAATCAGACCCCAAGGAAGAGCAATGATGGACAAGAACCTGATTAAAGAGACCATGCTTTCGCTTGAAGCTGCCGCCTTTCAGAGCGCCCGCGAAGAGTATCTCGACTATGTTGCGGACGCTCGGCTAGATCGCAGCGAGCCGATCGAAAACGATGAGCAAGCCCAGGCTGAAACAGCCAGCGATTTTTCCGAGGCTCTCGATGACACCCTTCACGACTATGGCGACAAGCTCGAAACGTTGAGAAAGATCGACTTTGGCCCGAAGTCGACCGTAACCGCTGGCGCGCTCGTCCGCCTATCGGGTCGCGACTTCGTCATAGCCGTGTCCACCGGCAAATTCATGATCGACGGTCGCGAGATGATGGGAATTTCTACGATGGCCCCGATCTTCGAAGCACTTGAAGGCGCCCGAGCTGGCGAAATGGTGGAGTTCAAGGGGCGGAAGCTGGTGGTTGAAGATGTTGCCTAGCGAGCGGACGACCGGCGATCCAGTGGCCCTGGGAAAGGGTTCTGGCCGGCAGGGCGGATGGGCGGTGCGATCGGCATGCGGGAACGTTGATGGGATTGCCGACTTCGAAACTGCACTAGCCGCTTTGCCTTCGGGGTACAGCGAAGGTGTCTACCAGGGCAGGCGGTATGGCGTCAGTGTCCGTCGATCTGACGACGGGCGTCGCAACAGCCTTTTCGCTCGCGAATTGGCGGGAGCCGATATCGTCAGTTTCAATATGTATCGTCTGGGGTCGTGCAATAGTTCGCTCAAGCCCTGTGAGATGTCTACTGAGAAGGTGATCGACTTCGTTCGGGGCTTTCGGTTGCTGGGGAGAAAATCGTCATGAGTAGTTTCAAAGCGCTGGTTATAGAAAAGACCGACGACGGCCAGACTGTCGCCCTCAAGGATTTCAAGGTCGCAGATCTGATGGATGGTGACGTCACAATCAAGGTGACCCACTCCACGCTCAACTACAAGGACGGATTGGCCCTGACCGGCAAGAGCCCGGTGGTGCGCCGCTTTCCTATGATTCCCGGGGTTGACTGCGCGGGTATCGTGGAGGCTTCCGACAACCCTGACTTTCAGGCGGGCGATCGTGTGATCCTCAACGGCTGGGGAACCGGCGAGACACACCTGGGGTCCTATGCCGAGAAAGCAAGGGTCCGGGGCGACTGGCTTATTCCGCTGCCGAAGGGGCTTACGCCATCTCAGGCCATGGCAGTTGGTACGGCGGGCTTCACAGCAATGCTGTCGGTACTTGCGCTGGAACGGCACGGGTGCAACCCGGGTGACGGCCCAGCGATCGTGACCGGCGCGGCTGGGGGTGTCGGATCGATGGCCATCGCCTTTCTCGCCAAGGCCGGCTGGCACGTTGTTGCCTCGACGGGACGTGTCAGCGAAACGGACTATCTCAGTGAACTCGGAGCGACCGAGATTATCGAGCGTTCCGAGCTTTCAGGTCCGGAGCCGCCCGCTGGCAAGACGTTGGGCGGTCAGGTCGACTCGGTCGGCTCCAGCACCTTGGCCAATCTTCTTTCGAGCATTCAATACGGCGGAGCCGTCGCTGCTTGCGGCCTTGCCGGTGGCATGGATCTGCCAACCTCTGTCGCTCCTTTCATACTGCGAAGTGTGGCACTACTCGGCATCGACTCGGTGAGAGCAAGAAAGTCTTTGCGACTGGAAGCTTGGGATCGGATCGCCCGTGACCTCGACCGTGACAAGCTGGCCGCCATGACCAGTTCCATTCAGCTTGCCGACGTGCAGTCGGCCGCAACCGATATACTGGAAGGCAAGATACGTGGGCGAGTGGTCGTCGACATAGAATGAACGGCGACTGCCGAGCAACTTGTCCAATGATATCAGCGTAGCGACACGCGCCGCGACGCCCAAGCAATGGTTATGAAATGACGAGCATTTTCCCTGAACTATCGTTCTCCAGCATGTCCGCAACAGACTGGCTGGGCGCATTGTTGATTGCGGCGCTCGCGTTCATCCTCGGATTTGCGCTCAATCGCGGTTCGATATGCACCGTGATCGCTACGGCCGACTGGGTGTTGCGTAAGCGGCCTGCCAGATCGATTGCCCTGCTGGAAAGTGCTCTATGGGCGGGAGTTGTCTACGCCATTCTTGACGTCGCACCGTTCATGCCCGCAGGTTGGCTACCGATAGAATATCTGCTTGCGGGTGCAATCCTTTTCGCGCTTGGCAGCTACGTAAATGGCGCCTGCGTTTTCGGATCCATTGGCCATATCGGCAACGGTGATATCCAGGTCAGCCTGGTGTTTGTGGGCATCTTCCTTGTCACCTTCGTCGAACCGATCGCAAAACTACTTCCTGAGCACCCTCCGCTGAGCTTGCCGTTGCTCGGGGGCGCCATGCTGTTCGTTGGGCTGATCATTGTGGTCGTTGGAATCCGATTTTTTCTCGCCCGTCGCGACCGTGCCAACTTCCGTGTTCTTACCGTTTCCATGGGCCTGATTGGCGTAAGCTTTGCAACGCTCGCGAGCGTAGCGCCGCTTTTCTCGATAACGGCCTCCATCGAGGCCGTGGTGAGCGTGCCCGTTGCCGGTGCGGTCGCTGTGATGGGAATGTCTTTGGGGAGCATCGCCTCTTCACTTCTTCGCAACAGAGCGTTCCGCTTCAAGCTTCCGACCTGGGGCGGCATGCTACGTCATCTGACGGGCGGAATTCTTATGGGCCTGGGCGCAGTGCTCATTCCAGGTGGCAATGACACCCTGTTGCTGACCGGATTCCCAGGGGCGGCTTGGCAGGCATTGCTCGCATATGTGGTCATCGTCGGCGTATTGGCCGCGCTTATCGCAGGCTTTGGCTCCAAAGCCATGGCGTGGGGCGATTGAGCATAGTTTGAAAGGACCGAATGATGGAAGATATCGACGACATTTGGAAATCCGTGACATCGGCATCTGTTTGTGATGCCCTTGGGCGCATCTGCAACCACCGAGCCCACGTGCTCGATCTCGTCTCTCCGACGCCTGGGAAGGTGCTCTTTGGGCCGGCCGTCACCATGCGTATGCTGCCATTGCGCGATGATCTCTTCGACGGGAATGTAAACAGCTTCTCCCGTCTGTTTTACGAGGCCGTCGGCGCAGCGCCCAAAGGCAAGGTTCTCGTGTTGGACAGCAGCGGCCATTCGGACGTTTCGGTTGGCGGCGGAACGAAACTCTCGCGGCTGCACAATCTGGAACTCGCCGGCATGATCACAGACGGTCGCCTGCGCGACTTCGAGGAACTCGCGACTTACGAACCAGTCTTCTATTGCCGGGGGACCACGCTAAGGGCTGGAACGGGGGACTTAATGCCTGTCGCAGTAAACGAACCTGTCAATCTCGCGGGCGTAACGGTCGTCCCCGGCGACTACGTATTTGCCGACGGTGCCGGTACGGTCATCCTTCCGGCCGGGCTTGCGCATCAAGCGCTCAAGGCGGCACAGGAAGTCCAGGCGCAGGACAGCTACTATCTTGACGTCATCCGCGGCGAACTCCCGGCGAGCGACCGCGGATCGGCAAGCGACAAGGCATGACGGGTGGGCGTAGGGGGCAGCTAGCCTGACTACGCCAGAAGTCCCGAAGCCATAAATTGAAACGCCTCAACGGCTCTGGGAAGAGCCGCTCGCGGTTCTTCGCTCGCCGCTACCCACAAGGCGGCCGTCAACGCTGTGCCCGAAAGCAGTCGAGATGCTGCATCAACATCTACCGGCTTGATAGTCCCATCTGAGACCAACCCGGTGACGGCCTGCTTCGTCATTTGGAGACACGCATTCTGGCTCGGCCATTGCGATGGGTCGCCCAGAAAGGCCGGGCCATCCAGTAAAACGATCCGCTGGACTTCGGGTTCAAGTGCCATTTCGATATAGGCAACGCCTTCCGCCAACAATTGCTCCCACCCGCTTTTCTTCCCTAACGCTGCCTTTCGCGCACGCGTTGCCATCTCTCCATCGACCTCGGCAACGACGGCGGCCAACAGGCCCTTCTTGTCGCCAAAATTATGGTAGAGGGCGCCTCGCGTCAGCCCTGCATCGGCGGCCAAGTCGTCCATCGACGCTGCGGCAAATCCTTTCTCTGCGAACGCTTTGCGCGCTGCCGCGATTAGCTTGGCACGATTCTCTTCCATCGTTTCGACGCGGCTTCGGGGGGGCATGTCCAACCTCTTCTCATATACGGTCCGTATGCAGGTTGACATACGGGCCGTATATGAATTATTTCCACATACGGCCCGTATATCAAATGTGCCAGTTGCTGTGAAGTCCCGCGGCCCGATCGGCCTTATGCGGGAGAAGAGACCTGAAAGGACCATGTCATGCCCCAGCCTCAAGCTGTTTTCCCTGCTGACCGCCACTCACTCTATGAAGCTCATGGATATTCGGCTGCGATCCGTTCTGGCGATCTGCTGTTCGTGTCTGGCCAAGTCGGTAGCCGAACTGATGGCTCACCAGAGCCGGACTATGCCGAGCAGGTTCGCCTCGCCTTCGCCAACCTGCGCGCCACTCTCGCCGCCGGGGGCTGCACGTTCGACGACATCGTCGACGTGACGACCTTCCACACCGATCCCGAGAGGCAATTCGAAACATTTATGACCGTGAAGAACGAAGCCTTCCCGCAAGCTCCGTATCCGAACTGGACGGCCATCGGCGTCAACTGGCTCGCTGGCTTCGACTTCGAGATCAAAGTTATTGCTCGCATTCCTACCGGAGCCTGACGCAGGTTAGGCCGCTACCGCGACAAAGCGTACTCGGGCGGACCATGGCTCGCCTAAGTTGCGCAGCGGTCGGCAGATAGGTCGGCCGCCTCGGCCGGTATAACGGGAGGTCGGCGATCCGCGTGTGGAGTTACGTAACCCGATTTGCCGGATCGCCACCATAAACTCCTTATGCACTACAAGAGACACTGGCCGAGCGACGCATTTCTATGTTTTGGGATATTGACATATCCCGATATCCAGTTATTGTGATGAGGAAATCAACGACAGCGAACGGAATCCAGACCATGTATCAACCCAGTCCAATCTCCTACGATCAGCACCGCGGATTCCGCCACACGTTCACGCGTGGAAAGCTAAGTGTCGGCTTGTTTTTCCCTATCGAAGCGTTTGACGGCGATATGCCGACCATGCGCAATCAGGTTGAGCTGGCAAAGCGCTCTGAGGAGCTGGGATTTTCAACGCTCTGGTTTCGCGATGTGCCCTTGCGCGACCCGAGTTTCGGCGATGTAGGGCAGGTTTTCGATCCGTGGGTCTATCTCGGCTTCATCGCCGCACAGACCTCGAGAATTGCGCTCGGTACGGCATCAATTGCGATCCCACTGCGCCATCCTCTGCATACCGCGAAGGCCGCAGCTAGCGTGGACCAGCTCAGCGAGGGTCGGCTGCTCCTTGGCGTCGCGTCGGGCGATCGACCCGTCGAATTTCCCGCGTTCGGATTGGATCCTGATAAACGGGGAGAAATCTTTCGCGAGAACTTGGATATCATTCGGCGCGCGCAGCGTACCAGTTTCGAGCCCTTGCAATGGGGTCGCGGACTTCTCGCAAACGCTGACCTGATCCCGAAACCGACGACGAATGAGATCCCGTTCTTCGTAACAGGCAACAGTCGTCAATCCCTTGAGTGGATCGCGCGGGAGAGCAGCGGTTGGATAACATATCCACGCCCACCCCAGGCGCAGCAGCAAGTTGTGGAGAGATGGCGCCAGACAGTCTCGACGCAAGTGGGTGATGTCTACAAGCCATTCCTCCAGTCCCTTTACATCGATCTCGACACGCATCCCGCGACGCCGCCGACTCCGATCCATTTGGGGTTCAGGCTTGGGAGAGACTATCTCCTGAAGCTGCTGGAAGCCCTCGAGGGGATCGGTGTGGATCACGTCATCCTCAATCTCAAATACGGTCGTCGACCAGCTCCCGAGGTAGTCGAAGAGCTTGGTTTGCACATCGTGCCACGGTTTGGCGCCCAAGCTGCCTGAGCCGGTACATGTCATGGGGCGCGAAGTCCCAAAAACAGCAATTCAAAGCAATTCTCCAATGGTGGAGATCGTCAAAGAAGGAGATACGTCATGACCAAGGTCTTGGTATTGGGCGCTGCCGGCAAGATAGCGCGCCATGCGGTGAGTCAATTTGTCGATGAGGAAGGTCTCGACCTGACCCTTTATCTGCGAAGGTCCGAGCGCCTGCGAAATCTGGCAGGAGATCGCGTCGAGATTGTTGAGGGTGACGTAACCGACACCGACCACCTGCGACAGGTCGTAGAAGGCAAGGACATCGTCTATGCCAATCTGGGAGGCGACAACATTGAAGACCAGGCAAGGTCAGTCGTCGCGGCACTGGAAGCGGCGGGTGTCCGTCGCCTGATCTGGATCTCGACCCTAGGCATTTACGACGAGGTCCCAGGGGAGTTCGGTAAGTGGAATCACCAGATGCTCGACGGGGGATACCTAGAACCCTACAGCGCGGCTGCTCAGGTTATCGAGGCTTCAAAGCTGGACTATACCATCGTGCGGCCGGCGTGGCTCACCGACGTCGACGAGGTGGAGTATGAGCTTACCCAGAAGGGCGAACCCTTTAAGGGCACGGAAGTGTCCCGCAAGAGTATCGCCGACCTGGTGGTGAAACTGTCGCTGGACCCGACGCGCTATGTGCGCGGGTCAGTCGGTGTCAACAAGCCCGGCACCGAAGGCGACAAGCCCTCGTGGTACTAGCCCCTTCACGGTCAGCCAGCGGGAACCGGTTTGGATTCCTGCTGGTCGTGAAGATTGGCGGTCCGTTGCATACGATACCGAGGTATCGTAATATCGTGAAAAATCTCTACGGCGGAAGATCATGGCTATCGATGTCAGTGAAGCCCTCAAGGCACTCGACAATCCAGCTCGCTTGGCAATCCTGGCCAAGCTCAAGGAGCCACGAAAGAACTACCCCGAACAGGATGTCGATCCCGACGAAGTTGGGGTATGCGTGAGCATCATCCAGGAGCGCGCTGGCTTATCCCAATCGACCATTTCGCAATACTTGACGGCTTTGCAACGCGCAAAGCTGGTTACATCGCGCCGGGTCGGGCCTTGGACGTACTATAAGCGTAACGAAGAGAACATCGCTGCATTCTTAAAAGAGTTGCATGACCTGATTTGAGATCCGTAGCAGCTCGTCTGCACGATTCCCCCAGATGCTTCTACGCTGAGTTCGCGGTGCTCTCTCTGCACCTGCCAGATTCTCGAAGACTAGGGAAATTGAAGGAAGAATAGCGCCGCCCCCCCCCCACCACCCGGCTCCGTCCTTCTTCTAAGCTGCTGTCTGAAAAAGATTTGTGAGAAAGCTTTGAACTTCACCTACAGCTTCCTCAGCGGTGACCTTCGACGCTTCATTGCAAGAGGCTTGCAAGTAAAGATGGTTGCGCCCTCCCGCAACCATCTTTACCGGCGTCGATCGCAAGTTATGATCGACGCCGGTCCCCGCAACCATCTTTACTTGCTCGGGCAACAAGTGAAGATTAGATCCTGCCCCCGCAACCAATATGAAAAACCCGCTAGGATCATTGATCCGGCGGGTTTTTTTATGGCTTGTTCCTGGTCTGTCCCTGCTGGAAACGGATGGATGGTAGCGGCAAGTCGGCTCCAGGGTGGGCATGTGCGAAGATTGGTTGTTGCCGCAACGCTGGTCGCAGGCTTCATGCTGCCCGCGATAGTCGGCTATGCCGTCATGGTGTGGCGGCTGATCCTGATGGCGCATGGTCGGCCGGACGAAGCCTTGAGCCCGGGTTCTCCCCGCCGTTCTGGCGGCAAACCAGTTTCGGCGCGCGCCCCTGCTTGACGGCGCCGTTATGGCGCGAAACAACAGCGCGGACGAATGGTCCCAATTGGGCGGCATCAGGTGCCGGACAAAAAAGTGAGTGCCGATGTCACAACCCCGATCGTCGACCAACGGGCTCGAGGCCGTCATCGGCCAGGGCGCCAAGCGCAAGACCCATCATTATCGCATGCTGATGCGCGCCGCCCTGCCGGCCACCGCCAGCGCTTCCCTGTGCGCCGGGGCGATCTATGTGCTGGTGATGATCTGGGCGGGGCGCGCCGATTGGCACAATATCCTGCCGGTCGCCGTGGCGCTGGCCGCCATCCCGGTGATCGCGGTCAGCCTGCTGATCGTGGCCGGGCGGCGCAGCCATCCGTTCACCCTGGCCCTGGCGGTGACGGTGTTCGCCGCCAGCCTTGCCATCTCGATTATCGCCGCCACCCGCATTCCGGTAAGCTTTCTCGGCATCGTGCTGGGTCTGCCGACGACGCTGCTCGGCGTCACCGTCGCCAATCTGGCCATGGCCAGGTCGCTGACCCGGCGGGTGGGACTGCTCGATTTTCCCGAGGCGCCCGAGGTGGCGCGACGCCTCGAAGGCAAGGTGCCCATCGTCACCCCGGAAACCATCGGCCCCGAAATCCGCCGCGTGCTGATCGATCCGCAGTTTCACCATGGCGGCGGCTGGGGGCCGATCCTGACCCGGCTCTATCTGCGGGGCTTCGAGATCGAAGGCTGGCCCTCCTATCTCGAAGGATTTTCCGGGCGGGTCGATATCGCCAGCTTCGATCTGGCCGATGTCTCCTATAGCCCCAGCCAGATCCTTTATTATCGCGCCAAGCGTCTGGTCGACATCGTCGGGGTGCTGGTGCTGGCGGGCCCGGCCCTGCTGGTCGGGGGGCTGCTCTGGCTCTATATCCGCCTCGTCGATGGCGGTCCTTCGCTGTTCATCCAGCCGCGGCGCGGCTATGGCGGCGGCGTCTTCCGGCTCTACAAGTTCCGCACCATGGTCAAGAACGCCGACACCGCCTCGACCGCGCAGAACGACGCGCGCGTCCTGCCCGGCTGCCATATCGTGCGCCAGTTGCGCATCGATGAGTTGCCGCAACTGATCAATATCCTCAAGGGCGAGATGAGTTTTATCGGGCCGCGCCCGGTATCGGTGCCGATTGCCGAGGCGCTCGAGGCGCGCCTGCCCCAATATGCCAACCGCTCGATCCTCTTGCCCGGCCTGACGGGGTGGGCCCAGGTCTCGCATGGCTATGCCGAGACCGAGGACGAGGAAATCACCAAGCTTTCCTACGATCTGTTCTACCTCAAGCACGTGTCCTTCGATCTCGACGTGATCATCGCCGTGCGCACCATCAAGACCTTGCTGTTCCGCAGCGGCGCGCGCTGATGTGACGCGCCGCTGGTGACAGGGGTGGTGAAAATGCTATTGCAGCGCACGGCTCAGTCTGGAGGAGGCAGCATGTTCGTCGTCGGAGGGGAAAGCCTGATCGATCTGGTGCCGGTGTCGTCGGCCCCGGGCGCCGAGCGCCAGGCGCTGCCGGGCGGCTCGCCCTATAATTGCGCCATCGCGCTGGCGAAGCTGGGAAATGACACGGGCTTTCTGTGTCCGATCAGCCAGGACGAACACGGCGATCTGCTGCTGGGGCCGCTGGCCGAAGCGGGCGTGCACGTGCTGCTCCAGGAGCGGGTCGACGCCCCGACCACCAAGGCCATCGTCAGCTTCAACGACAAGATGCAGGCCAGCTATGTGTTCGAGCGCGCCGCCGACCGCGCCTTTACCCGCGAGGGTCTGCTGGCGGCGCTGCCCGCAGCGGTGACGCTCTACCAGATCGGCGGCTTTGCGCCGATCCTGGCCGAAGATGCGGCGGTGTGGGCTGCGGTGGTCGAAGCGGCGCGGGCGCGGGGCGCCACCATCTCCTTCGATATCAATGTGCGCGACAAACTGGTCGAGGACGAGGCCGGCTACCGGGCGCGGCTCGAAACCTTTCTCGATGCGGCGCATCTGATCAAATTGTCGGAGGAAGACCATGCCTGGCTGGCGCCGGGGACGAGCATCGCCGACTATGCCGCGTCCTTGCTGGCGCGGCCGCATTGCGAGCTGGTGGTGATCACGCTGGGCGAGCATGGCTCGATCGCCTTTTCGCGTCTGGCCAGCGCTCAGGCGGGCATTTATGCGCCGCCGGTTTTCGGCGACACGGTCGGGGCGGGCGATAGCCTGATGGCCGGCATCCTGACCTGGCTGCACGAGACGGGGGCCTTGCGGCCCGGGGCGCTCGGCCAGCTCGATGCGGCGGCGCTGGAAACGACGTTGAAATTCGGCGCCGTGGTCGCCGGGCTCAACTGCGCTCAGAAAGGGTGCAAGCCGCCCAGCCGCGCCGAAGTGGAGGCCGTGCTCGCAAGCTGTTGATTTCGGGGGCGATTGCCTGCCGGCGGCCGCTCTGCTTCACTCTGCTCCTCTTGAGCGGGGGGCGCGCCGGTGAAGCGACGATGGATGGTCATGGCGGCCCTCGCTGTGCTGGGAGCCGCAATAGGGGTTTATTTCCTTAAGCCGGTCAGCGGCCCGGCGCGCGATCTTAGCCTTGTCGGCAATGCCGAGCGGGGCAATTATCTCATTCGCCTGGGCGGATGCGTCGCCTGCCACACCGACCGCGCCAATGGCCGCGCTTTGCTCTCGGGCGGCGCCGGGCTGAAAACCGATTTCGGCACGTTCGTTCCGCCCAACATCACCTCGGACCGGCAATTCGGCATCGGCGATTGGACGATTGCGCAGTTTTCCGAAGCGATCAGCAATGGCATGGGGCCACAGGGCCATCTCTATCCCGCCTTTCCCTATGAAAACTATACGCTGATGAGCGATCAGGAGATCGCCGATCTCTATGCGGCGCTGATGGCGAGCGAGCCGGTGAACGCGCCGGCGGCGGCCAGCGCTATTCCGTTTCCGTTCAATATGCGCCTGCTCATGGCCGGCTGGCAGAATCTGTTTTTCGCCCCCGCCCGCTTCGCGCCGGAGCAAGGCCGGTCGGATCAATATAATCGCGGCAAATATCTGGCCCTCGGTCCGGCCCATTGCGTGGCCTGCCACACGCCGCGCAATGGACTGGGTGCGCTCGACTGGGGCGCGGCGTTCACCGGCTCGCCCGGCGGCACCGGCGGGCGCGCGCCCGCCATCACCGCCGCAGCGCTGGCGGCCGACGGCTATGACGTCGAAACACTGGTACAAACGCTCAAGGATGGGTTCACGCCGGGCTTTGACGTGCTGGGTGGCGCCATGGCCGAGGTGATCGCCGAATCGACCGCGCATTGGACCGATGACGACCTGAGAGCGCTGGCGAGCTATCTGCTGGCCCCGTGACGGACGGGCGTCGCTTATGCCTCGGCGCGCAGGGCCAGCGCTTCGTCCAGCGTCATTTCGCTATGGTGTTCCCAGCTCGGGCTGGTGCCGGGGAAGTCGGTGCGGAAATGACCGCCCCGGCTTTCCTCACGCTTCAGCGCGGCGGCGGCAACCAAGGTGGCCGAGGTGGTCATGTTGAGAAAGGCGGTGGTGACCTGTTCGGCCGTCGCCTCCAGGTGAGCAATGGCGCGTAGCGCCTCCCTGAGGCCCGTCGCGTCGCGCTCCACCCCGACCCGCTCGCTCATGATCGCCCGCAATTGCCGTACGGCGAGCGAATTGCGCAACACTTCCTCGGCGCGATTGCCCTCGGCCTCGTCCCATTCGATGCCCCTGAACGGGGCGAGATCGCGGGTCGGTTCGAGCCCGCCGATATCGTCGGCGATGCGGGCGCCATAGACGATGGCTTCGAGCAGGGAATTGGAGGCGAGGCGATTGGCGCCATGCAGGCCCGTGCACGAGGCCTCGCCGCACACCCAGAGGCCGGGAAGCGAGGAGCGGCCCCGCTCATCGACCTTGACCCCGCCCATGTGAAAATGCGCGGCCGGCGTCACCGGGATCAGCCCGGTGACCGGATCGATGCCAGCCTCGCGGCAATATTTGCTGACCGTGGGGAAGCGGGTGAGAATGTCGGCGCCCAGGACCCGCCGCGTGTCGAGAAAGACCTTCCGCCCCGCCTGGATCTGGCGGAAACTGGCACGGGCGACGATGTCGCGTGGCGCCAGTTCGGCGTCGGGATGGATGGCGGGCATGAAGCGCTCGCCCAGATCGTTGACCAGAATGGCGCCTTCCCCGCGCAGGGCTTCGGTGGCGAGCGGCGCCGGATCGGCCCCGGTGGCAAAGGCGGTGGGGTGGAACTGGACGAATTCGGCATCGGCGATGATGGCGCCGGCCCGCGCCGCCATGCCCATGGCGTGGCCGCGTACGCCGGGCGGATTGGTGGTGACGGCATAGAGCCCGCCCAGCCCGCCGGCGGCCAGCACGGTGGCCCGGGCGCGGATGAAGATCGGCTCGGAATAGCGATCGCCCAGCCGGCGGCAATACACGCCGACGATGCGGCCATTGTCCCGCGCCAGGCTCAGGGCGGTGATGCCTTCGACGACGCGGATGGAAGGGGTGCGGCGCACCTCGGCGATGATCGCCTGCATGATGGCCCAGCCGGCGCGGTCGCCCTCGACCTTGACGATGCGATTGGCCGAATGGGCGGCTTCGCGGCCCAGCGCGAAATTGCCGAAATCGTCGCGATCAAAGGGCGTGCCCCAGCGCGCCAGATCGGCGATGCGCGCCACCGCCTCGGCGGTCACCCCTTCGGCGGTGCCGTGATCGACGATGCCGGCGCCGGCGATTTCGGTGTCGAGCGCATGGGCATGGGGGCTGTCGCCTTTGCCCATGGCGGCGGCGACCCCGCCCTGGGCCCAGGCCGAAGAGGCGCCCGACCCCAAGGGCTTGGGCGATAGCACGGTGACGGGACGAGGGGCCAGCTTGAGCGCGGTGAACAGCCCGGCAAGACCGGCGCCGACGATCAGCGCTCCATCGGCGTTGAGCGTGTTGTCGAAGGTGATCATGGCGTCCTCCCGGCGAGGAGCGATTGCCTTACCTCACCATTGCGCCCGCCATACGCCCCTCTGAGCCTCCCCCGCAAGGGGGGAGGCGACGGATCGCGTTCGATCAGGCGCTATAGGCCTTGACGTTCTGGGTCTGCTCGCCAAGCCCCTCGATGCCGAGGCGCATCACATTGCCGGGCTTGAGCCAGACCGGCTCGGGCTTGATGCCCATGCCCACGCCTGGCGGGGTGCCGGTGGAGATGATGTCGCCCGGCTGCAGGCTCATGAACTGGCTGACATAGGAGACCACGGTGGCGATGCCGAAGATCATCGTCTTGGTCGAGCCGTCCTGATAGCGCTTGCCGTCGACCTCGAGCCACATGTTAAGGTTCTGCGGATCGGGCACCTCATCGCGCGTCACCACCCAGGGGCCGATGGGGCCGAAGGTGTCCGCCCCCTTGCCCTTGTCCCAGGTGCCGCCACGCTCGGTTTGAAAATGGCGCTCGGAAACGTCGTTGACGAGGCAATAGCCGGCGACATGTTCAAGGGCGTCGGCTTCCTCGACATAGCGGGCTTCCTTGCCGATGACGATGCCCAGTTCCACTTCCCAGTCCGGCTTGATGGAGTTCTTGGGAATGATCACGTCGTCATTGGGGCCGATGATGGCGCTGGTGGCCTTCATGAAGATGATCGGCTCAGCCGGAATCGCCGCGCCGGTTTCGGCGGCGTGGTCGGCATAGTTGAGGCCGATGCAGATGAATTTGCCGACCTGGCCGACGCAGGGGCCGATGCGCTGACCCTCCTCGAGCCGGGGCAGAAGATCGATGTCGGTGGCCGCGATCCTGGCGAGGCCTTCGGGGGTAAGGGTCTGGCCGGCAATGTCGGTGACCACGCCGGAAAGGTCGCGGATCGAGCCGTCCTTGGCCAGGATTGCGGGCTTTTCGGCACCCTTGGCGCCGACGCGGAGAAGTTTCATGGCGGGTCTCCCAAATCTTTTCTGGCCAAGGCCATACAGGCTAACATGTTAGTCTGTCGAGGCCGACCTAGGCTGGATGCGTTCGTTTTGCCTCAGGCTGGGGGGCGAACAATGCCCTTCTTGAGAATGATATTGCCATAGAGCCGGGTTTCCCCGCTCTGCACGATGACGGCGGCGGCTTGAGCGCGCTCATAGAAGGCGAAGCGCTCGAGCGTCGAAAATTTCTGTCCGGGCTCGTGGCGATGGATGATGGTTTCGAACAGATCGTAGATCGGCTCGCGCTGATCGGGCGCGCCGACGACCGCCATGCCGAAAGCGGCCTGATCGACAAAACTGTCGAGCGGCAACACTGTAAGGACGGCGTCGAGCACGTCGGTGGCCGAGATACCGTCGAGCCGGATCACTTCTGGCCCGAGGTGCTCCGCGGGGAAATTGGCGTCGACAATGGCCAGTTCATCGCCATGGCCCATGGCGCGCAGCGCGTAGAGCAGATCGGGGCCGAGCAGCGGCGGGATGGTCTTGAGCAAGCTGTGCTCCTTCGTCGTCTTGCGGTTCAACCAAAGGGAAAATCGTCGGTGTCGGCGGTCAGCTCGTCGCCATCGGCGAAAAGCTCGGGCCGGGTGCGGGCGAAGGCGAAGAGTTCGACCATCACCGCATCGATATGGGCGCGGATGGCGGCTGTCGCCTGTGGCGGGTCGGCGGCGAGAATGCCGTCAAAGATCGCCTGATGCTCGGCGATGGTCAGCGCCAGGCGGCGCGGAGTGATGATCAGGCGCCGGGCCCGGTCGAGATTGGCCCGGGCCCGGTCGATGATGGTCTTGACCTTGGTCAGCCGCATGGAGCGGAAAATGATGTCGTGGAAATCGACGTCGATCTGGTGGAAGGTTTCGGCGTCGTCGCGGGTGGCCGCCGCCCGTTGCAGGGCCATATTGGCGTGCAGCGCCGCGATCACCTCGCTATCGTGCTTGCCGATAAGGACGCGCAGCGCCTCGCTCTCGAGACCCTTGCGGATGAGCATATATTCGCGGACATCGGCGATTTTGACCAGCGACACGGTGGAGCCGCGCTGCGGGGCGATATCGACGAGGCCCTCATCGGCGAGCCGTGCCAGCGCCTCGCTGACAGGAAAGCGCGACACGCCCAATTGGGCGCAGAGCGCGGATTTATCCAGCATGGCGCCGGGGGGCAGCGCCAGGGTGACGATCGCGTGGCGCAGCGTATTGGTGACGTCCACCGTAACGCTGCCGCGCGCGAAGCTGCCCGGCCGGGGCAGAAAATCATAGGGACCGGCTTCCGTTTTCATGCTAACATGTTAGTTAGTGCCGTGTTGCTTGACAATGTCGGGCACCCTCGATTGCCGGCGCAATCTGGGGGTAAATACCGGCGAGGTAAAGCAGAACCTGTCGTCCCGAAGGCCCCCGAGACAATGACCGATACCATCATCCGCCCGCAGGGCAAGACTCTCACTCTCAATCCGAGCGACAATATCGCCGTGGCGCTGGCCAATCTCGAGCCCGGCACCGAGACGGCCCAGGGCGTTGCCATTCTGCGCCGCGTGCCGCGCGGACACAAATTCGCCACCCGCGCCATTCCGGCCGGCGAGGCGGTGCTGAAATTCGGCCAGATCATCGGCTTTGCCCGGGAAACCATCGCGCCCGGCGACTGGGTACATGAGCACAATTGCGGCATGGGCGGGCCGGACGGTACGCTGGAACACGACTATGCCTTTGCCCAAGGCGCCGTGCCGGTCGATTTCGTCGCCCCCGCGCAACGCGCCACTTTCGAGGGCTATCGCCGCGCCAATGGCTCGGTCGGCACCCGCAACTATATCGGCATCCTCACCTCGGTGAACTGTTCGGCCACGGTGGCCAAATTCGTCGCCGAGGCGATCAACCGCTCGGGCATTCTCGAGGACTATCCCGAAATCGATGGCGTCGTGCCCTTCGTGCACGGCACTGGCTGCGGCATGGAAAGCCGCGGCGAGGGCTTTGACATTTTGAAGCGCACCCAGTGGGGCTACACCTCCAACCCCAATCTGGGCGCGGCGCTGCTGGTGGGGCTGGGCTGCGAAGTGTTCCAGATCGGCCGCATGAAGGAAATCTACGGTATCGAGGAGGGGGAGACCTTCCAGACCATGACCATTCAGGAGCGCGGCGGCACCAAGAAAATGATCGAGTGGGGCGTTGAAAAGGTCAAGGAAATGCTGCCCATCGCCGCCGCCGCCCGCCGCGAGACGGTGGATGCCAGCCATTTGACGCTGGCGCTGCAATGCGGCGGCTCGGACGGCTATTCGGGCATCACCGCCAATCCCGCGCTCGGCTATGCCGCCGACATCCTGGTGCGCCATGGCGGCACGGCCATCCTGTCGGAAACTCCGGAAATCTATGGGGCCGAGCATCTGCTCACCCGCCGCGCCGCGACGCGCGAAGTGGGCGAAAAGCTGATCGAGCGCATCCATTGGTGGGAAGATTACACGCGCCGCAATCACGGCGAGATGAACAATAATCCCTCGCCCGGCAACAAGCTGGGCGGGCTCACCACCATTCTCGAAAAATCCTTGGGCGCGGCAGCCAAGGGCGGCACGACCCCGCTGACGGCGGTCTATGAATATGCCGAAAAGGTCACCGAAAAGGGTTTCGTGTTCATGGACACGCCCGGCTTCGATCCGGTCTCGGCCACCGGGCAGGTGGCGGGCGGCGCCAATATCCTCGCCTTCACCACCGGACGCGGCTCGGCCTATGGCTGCAAGCCCGTGCCTTCGATGAAGCTCTCCACCAATTCCGAACTATATGCCCGCATGACCGACGATATGGATATCGATTGCGGCGATATCGTCGAAGGGGTGTCGATCGAAGACAAGGGCCAGCAGATCTTCGACATGCTGCTCGATATCGCCTCGGGCCAGCGCACCAAATCCGAGGAACTGGGCTATGGCGACAACGAGTTCGTGCCCTGGCAGGTCGGGGCGGTGATGTGAGGGGGTAACCCTCACCGCCCGCTGGGATTTTCCACCGGCTCGGTCTGCGGCGCGATGCCGACGCCAAAGGCATCGACCCGGCCGGTGGGAGCCAGCATCAGCTGGTCGAGCGAAAACAACGCGGTGCCGTCGGCTGGCGGGGCGGCGATCAACAGGTCGGCGGCGCGCTGCGGCGCCCGGCTGAGCGGGACAACCGCGCCGGCCACTTCGAGCAGGCGGATCTGGCCCAGGCCCTGATAGGGCGGACGCAGCATGGCGGCGGCGTCGGTGCCCATCAGCGGATCGGCCACCGCCAGCGTCACCGCGCCGCCGCGATAGAAGGTGCGCAGGGACTGGCTGACATAGAAGGCCAGCTTGTCGGCGCCGGCGGCGGAAAAGTGGATGCCGTCATCCTTGCGCATGCGGGCGTTCTGGCCGTTCACGTCCGGCCCGTGCGAAGAATATTTGCCGTCCTCGCCCAGAAACCGATCATAGATGTCGAGAAATTCCGCGCCGGCGGAAAAGGCGGCCATTTTCTGCAGGGCGCTGATCTGGCTCATGGCGGTGGAATATTCGCCGCGTGACATGGGCGGCAGGCCGATCCAGATCACCGGTTTGCGCGCCAGCCGCAACTGTCCGAGAAAATCGTTGAGCCGCGTCTGATAGACGCCGGTCCAGCCATCGGTGAGCGAATTGTAGGTCTGGCCATTGGCCTTGATTTCCTGGCGGTCGTTGACGCCGATGATGACTACGGCCACGTCGAAATTATTGGCCGCGATCCGCTCGGCGATGGTCTTGTTCCAGTTGAAATAATCGTCGCGCACGAAGCCGGAGGAGCCAACGCCTTGGCCGATGACCACCAGATTGGGGTCCTCGGCATAAAACCGCTCCAGGGCTTTCGACAGATCCACCGCCATGGAATCGCCGAAGACGGCGAGGCGCGTGGCGGTGGGCGCCTTTTCGATCTGGGGTTTGGGTGGCGGCAGGGCGACGGGAGCAGCCTTGCGCGGCTGGGTCTGCTGCACCGGCGGCGGTGCGGGCTGGGCTGCTTTATCCTCGCCGAACAGCAGGTCGAAAAGCGTCCGTCGCCGCTCCTGCTGGGCCACGAGGATACGATCTTCCGGCTGGGCAAAGGCTGGCGCCACCTCGAGCGAGGCCAACAGCACCAGCAGCATCAGGAGCAGCAACCGCTTCATGTCTCAATCCGGTCCGATCGGTTCGGGTGTAGCAGAGGGGGCATGGCAAAACCATGGCCTCCCCATGGCGTTACCGCGTCGCGGCGCTGAGCGCCTCATAGGCCTGGCGGGTGATAAAACCATCGGCGACCTGGCCCTGCGCCGCCTGAAAGCGCGCATAGGCGGCCTGGGTGATCGGGCCAAGGCGGCCATCGACGGCGCCCTCGTAAAGGCCGAGCGCCTTGAGGGCCTGCTGAATGGCCTGTCGCTGGGCCAGATTGGGAAAGACGGTATGGCGCGGCCAGGGCGTCGCAAAGGGGCCGCTGCCCTTCAGCCGATCGGTGAGATGGGCGACGGCCATGGCGTAGCTGTCGGAGAAATTATAGCCCTTGAGCACCAGATAATTGCCGGTCATCAGGAATTTCGGGCCATCCTTGCCCGCCGGCACATAGAGAAACACCGGCAGGTTCGGATCGGCAAAGGCGCGGCCCGAGACGCGGGTGACGCCGCGCTCGGAAAAAAAGCGCAGCGGACGCAACTGGTCGCGCGTGGCGAGCAGATAGTCGAAATCGGCCGGCACGCTGACTTCAAAGCCCCAGTCGATGCCGGGCTGATAGCCCAGCGCGCGCAAAAAACGAGCGCTGGTGGCCAGAGCGTCGGCGAGAGAAGTGTGCAGGTCGATGCGCCCGTCGCCGTCGCCATCGGTGCCATGGGCGAGCACATTGCTCGGATTGACCTGCAGATGGCCGATGGCGCCGGCCCAGGAGCCAAGCGGCGAGACGCCGCCATTGGCGATGCTCAGGCGCAGTGCGGCGAAGAGATCGGCCTTGTCCTCGGCGAAGCGGGACCGATGCTGATAGGCGACGGTGGCGAGGGAGCGCACGATGGGGCGGATCAGGCTGTCATTGCCGAGCACGGCGCCATAATCGGTTTCGATGCCCCAGATGGCTCCCAAGAGATAGGGATCGACACCATGGCGTGCGCCGATGGCGGAAAACAGTTCGGCCTGGCGCGCGAGTGCCGCGCGGCCGCGCTCGATCCGGCCGGGATTGACGCGGGTGTCGATATAGTCCCAGACCGGCGTGGTGAATTCGGGCTGGGTTTCGACAAGCTTGGGTACGCGTGGATCGGGTGTCAGCCCGCCCATTATGCTGTCATAGCTTTGCGCGCTGATCCCATTGGCCACTGCCTCGGGCCGCAAACCGGCGATGAAATCGGCAAAGCTGCCGCTGGGCTGCGCCAGGGCAGGGGCCGTCGTGACCAGAAGGATGAAAGCGGCCAGCCGCATGGCGTCTCTCACCGTCAGCGATTGCGGGTCATCAGGTGCCGCTCCCAGGCATAGGCGGTCTCGACGATTTCGTGCAGGTCGTCGTGCTGGGGCACCCAGCCCAGAAGGCGGCGCACCTTCTCGCCGGTGGCGGTGATCGAGGCCGGATCGCCGGCGCGGCGCGGGCCTTCCTCGGCCACAAAGGCGACGCCGGAAACCTCACGCACCATCGCAACCACTTCGCGCACCGAATAACCGCGCCCATAGGCGCAGTTGAGCGTCGTGCTCTCGCCCCCCTTGCGCAGATGGGTGAGCAGCAGCGCGTGGGCGGCGATAAGGTCTGTGACGTGAATATAGTCGCGCACGCAGGTGCCGTCGGGCGTGTCGTAGTCGGTGCCGAAAATATCCATTTTCGCGCGCTGCCCGAGGGCGGTCTGGCAGGCGACCTTGATCAGATGAGTGGCGAGTGGGGTCGACTGGCCCGAGCGTTTCTGCGGATCGGCTCCGGCGACGTTGAAATAGCGCAGGACGCCGAAGGTGATCGGATGGGCGGCCGCCACGTCGGCCAGCATCCACTCGGTCATCAGCTTCGAGCGCCCATAGGGCGACATCGGGTTGAGCGGCGTGTTCTCGACCACCGGGGCGAGGCCGGTCATGCCATAGACGGCGGCGGTGGAAGAAAAGATGAAATGCTTAACCCCGCCTTTGACCGCTGCCTCGATGAGATTGCGCGAGGTGGCGGTGTTGTTGGCGTAATATTTGAGCGGATTGGTGACCGATTCCGGCACGACGATGGAGCCGGCGAAATGGATGATCTCAGTGATCCCGTGCTTGGCGATAAGACCGGTGACGAACGCGATATCGCCGGCATCGCCCCGCTCGAAAACGGCGCGGCCATCGATGGCCCAATCGAAGCCGGTTATCAGATTGTCCAGCACCACCACGGTTTCGCCCGCATCGCTGAGCGCCAGCACCATATGGCTGCCAATATAACCCGCGCCGCCGGTAACCAAGACTGCCATGAGGGGAACTCCTGAGCTTAAAAGCTGTTATGCCGCAACGATATGTGGCAGATGTTGATTTAGCTTTACGCCGACAGTCCGCCAATTCCAATGAAGGGAAGTCTTGTGTCCAAGCGCGTTCGTACCGCCGTTTTTCCCGTCGCAGGCCTGGGAACGCGGTTCCTTCCGGCCACCAAAGCCATGCCCAAGGAAATGCTGACGGTGGTGGATCGTCCCCTGATCCAATATGCGGTCGATGAGGCCAGGGAAGCGGGCATCGAGCATTTCGTCTTCGTCACCGGGCGCAACAAGGGCGTCATCGAGGACCATTTCGATCGCCAGTTCGAACTCGAGACCACGCTGGAAACCCGCGGCAAGACCGAAGCCCTGGAGGAGTTGCGCAAGGACCTGCCCTCGGCCGGGCGCACCAGCTTCACCCGCCAGCAGGAGCCGCTCGGCCTCGGCCATGCCGTCTGGTGCGCGCGCGATATCGTCGGCGACAATCCCTTCGCGCTGCTGCTGCCCGACATGCTGTTCAAGGGACAGCCAGGCGTTTTGAAGCAGATGATGGATGCCTATGAGGAAACGGCCGGCAATGTCATCGCCGTCGAGGAAGTGCCCGAGAGCGAGGTGTCCTCCTATGGCGTGATCGGACGCGGCGAGGGGCCCGACACCGGCTTTCACATCACCGATATGGTGGAAAAGCCCAAGCGCGAGGACGCGCCGTCCAACCTCATCATTTCCGGTCGCTATATCCTGCAGCCGGAAATTTTCTCGCTGCTGGCCGCCCAGACCAAGGGCGCGGGCGGGGAAATCCAGCTGACCGACGCCATGCAGACGCTGATGAACCGCCAGCGCTTCACCGGCGTCAAATATGAAGGCATGAGCTTCGACTGCGGCTCCAAGATCGGCTTTCTCACCGCCAATGTCATCTACGCGCTGGAGCGCGACGACATCCGCCCCGGCTTCCTGCGCGAATTGCGCAAGCTCGATCTCGAAGAGCAGCTTTAGACTGAGGCGGCTGGACCGGATTGGGCGCGGAACCTAACGCGACAGCGTGATTCCCAGGCTCACCTGGTGGCTGTCATTCTGACCGGTGGTGGAATTGTTCCGGTGAGCGAAGCCGTAATCGGCGGTGAGAGCGGTGTGGACGTTGACATTGTAGTCGGCGCCAGCGCCGAGGCCAAAGCGGTTTTCCGTTTCGGCGCTGCCGACCAGCTGCGAGGTGCTCCAATCCGCCGAGGCGCGCAGGCGCAGCCAGGAATTGACCGTATAATCGACATTGGCCAGCGCCGTGTGCTGAATACGGGCGCTGCCGGCCGTGTCGGGTCCGGGCGGGGCCATCGTGGTTTCAAGGCTCGCCGTCATGCGCCAGGTCGGGTCGGGCGTGAAACTGACGCTGGCGCCATAGAGCTGGGTGGTGACATCGCCCAGACCATCGGCGTCGAAAACGCGCTGGCCGACACCGGTCGAGACGCTGGCGGCGAGGACATTGTTCCACGAGCCGGCGATGCCGGCGCGCAGCGTGCGGTTGCTGGCATTGGCGGAAACGCCGGAGCTGCCCGAACTGTCGAAGAGATCGCGCGCGACCCCGCCCTGGGTGAAGAGCTCGAAGATCGGCGTCACCTGATAGCCGACGCGCAGATCGCCGCTCAGGGTCCAGTGATTCTGGCTCGAATTGTCGGTCACCCCGGTGTCGAGGCGTGTCGAAGGCCCGTAAACGGTGCGGTCGGCGCCCAGATCGACCCCGACATTGACCAGGCCGAATTGCCGATCCACCCCCAGGCCGAAATTGGCGGTGGCGATTTCCGGTGGCGTCAGCACCTGTTGCTGCAGGTTCGGCCCCCCGGGCAAATCCCTGGTGAGGCCGATCGCGGCATGTCCCGATAGCGTCGTGACGCGGTCGAGCGCCATGGTGCCGGTCAGCCCGAGGCGTATCGCGGGGATGGCGATCGTGTCCTCGGTGCCCGGCTTGGCCAGCTCGGCGCTGCCGCTGAAGACGATATCGGCCAGGCTTCCGTCATGGGTGGCGGTAAATTGCGGCGTCAGACGGGTGACGAAGGTTTCCCCGCTCGTGGCTTGGGTATAGGTGCCGCGCAGGCCTATGGACCAGTCGATGTCGAGCGGAGGGTGACCGGGCTCGATCGGCACGGCGAAGGCGTCGGGCACGGGCGCCGCCGGATAGATGCCGGGGCGCAGCCGTTCATTGTCGACCCTCGAGCCATCGGGCCCCGAAGGGTCGGCGAAAACGGGCACGGAAGCGCCGGCCGCCAACAGGGCCAGACACAGTCTCATGCGCAATGTTCGCGGCAGCATCGTCACGCTGCACCCCGCTTATCGTGGTCGGCTTCGCGCGTGATCTTTTCAGCTTATGGTTAACGAAGTCTTGCCAGGGCGCCTGGAGGGCTCAGATCGGCTCGACCTGCAGCACGGCGCCGTCATAGCCGATGACGCGGACGCGCCGGCCGGCCGGCAGGTCGGGGCCGGAAATGCGCCAGATGGTGTCGCCGAGCGGCAGACGGCCGAAGCCGCCGCTGATGGGCTGATCGAGCACCGCCTCATGGCCGATATAGCGCTCGGCGCGTCGATTGAGATAGGGCCGGTCGCTCTCCCCCGAACGCGAACGGCTCCAGCGCAACCAGGCAAAGATCGAGGCCAGAGAAAGAACGGCGAACAACAGCCATTGCCATGGCCAATCCATCGGCTGGACGAAGACGATGAGACCGGTGGCGATGCCGGCGACGCCGAGCCAGACGAGAAAAACCCCCGGCGCCAGCAATTCGAGCGCCAGGAACACGAGGCCGGCGATGATCCAGCCCCAGGGGGCGTTGGCCGAAAGAAACGCGATGATCGCCACCTCCTTGGCTCCTTTAGAGGTCGGGATCGACGGGGCGGGTGGTGACCGGCGGCCGGGCGGCGGAGCGGGCCGGGGTCGACGGCTTTTCGCCGCCAAAGGTCTCGCGGGCGATCTCGGCGATGCCACCAATGGCGCCGATGACGCTCGAGGCTTCGACCGGCAGCATCAGCAGCTTCTGATTGGGCGAGGAGGCGATGCCTTCGAGCGCCTTGATATAGTTGTTGGCGACGAAATAGTTGATCGCCTGCACATTGCCCGCGGCGATGGCGTCGGAGACGAGCTGGGTGGCCTTGGCTTCGGCCTCCGCCGAGCGTTCGCGCGCCTCGGCATCGCGGAAAGCAGCTTCGCGGCGCCCTTCCGCCTCCAGCACCTGGGCCTGCTTTTCGCCCTCGGCCTTGAGGATGGCGGCCTGGCGCCGGCCTTCGGCTTCGAGAATGGTGGCGCGCTTTTCGCGCTCGGCCTTCATCTGCCGGCCCATCGAATCGACCAGATCCTTGGGCGGATCGATATCCTTGATCTCGATGCGGGTGATCTTGATGCCCCAGGGCGAGACGGCGGTATCGACGACGCGCAACAGGCGCTCATTGATCTCGTCGCGGTGGCTGAGCAGTTCGTCGAGGTCCATCGAGCC
>JAHCJW010000059.1 GCA_026126125.1 Devosia sp. | reverse complement strand
GCCTCTAGAGGCGAGCCTGCCGACCCCCTCCCTGCCCTCCCCTCAAGGGGGAGGGTGACATCGTGGGTGTGCAGGCATCGGGCGCCCATGATGCCGGCCTGCACCGCGGGGAGCGATGCGCTTTAAGCTAGGTCGGCAGTCAGGATTGGCCGCCTACCCGACCGTCTTTTTCAGCACATCCATGGCCCAGGCCAGCAATCCCCGGGCCTTTTCTTCCGAGCCGGCCTCGACATAGCAGCGCAGCTCGGGGGCGTTGCCCGAAGCGCGGAAATGCACGGTTTCGCCGCCAACCAGATGGAATTGCAGCCCGTCGATGGCGTTGACCTTGGCGATGGCGTGGAGCGCGAAGATGTCGCGGGCAAAACCCGCATCGGTTTCGAGCCGGGCGAGAAAGGCGGCACTGCGCTCGCTCGGCACCTCCTGCAGGCGGTCGGCCACCGCATGCTGCAAGGACAGCGCGCCGACAAGATCGGCAACCGCGATACCCTCGCGCTGGGCCAGACCCAGCGCGGCGAGCAGCGGCAGGATGGCGTCGCGGGTCGGCAGCGGGGCCAAGGCAAAGCCCGGGCCGACAAAGGTGCCGCCATTGGCCTCGAAGCCGACGACACGATCGCCTGCCGCCTCCATGCCAGCGACGACGAAGGGCGAGCCGACGCGCGTGCGGGTGACGGCGGCGAAAGCGCCGGTCCGCTCGATGGCCGAATTGGAGGTGACCGGGGTGACGACGGTGCGGGCGCCAAGGAAACGGGCGGCGAGCAGACCGAGCGCATCGCCGCGCACGAAATGGCCTTCGCCATCCATCAGCAGCGGCCGATCGGCATCGCCATCGGCAGAGACGATGGCGTCGAGCCGGTGTTCGGCGAGCCAGCCCGGCAGCGGCGCGAAAAGCTCGTCGGAAAAAGCTTCGGTATCGACCGGCACGAACACGTCGCTGCGGCCCAGCGCAATGGTTTCTGCGCCGAGGGCGCGGAGCACCTGGCCCAGCAGATCGCGCGAGACGGTGGAGTGCTCGAAAACCCCGATCCGCAGGCCCCCAAGAGCGTTTGCGGGCAACAGCCCAATGCAGCGCTCAAGATAGGCCGTCTCGGTGATCGCGTGTTCGTCGGCGGCGGTGAGGGCAGCGTCGGCAATCTGGGCCTCGGCAAGCCGGGCCAGAATGCCCGCCTCGTCGGCTTTGCTGATCTCGCCGGCGGGGGTGTAGAATTTGAGGCCGTTGCGGTCGGCCGGAATGTGGCTGCCGGTGATCATCACCGCCGCGCTGCCCGTCGCGAGGGCGCGCAGGGCCAGGGCTGGGGTGGCGACGGCGCCGCAATCGATCGGCGTGAAACCGGCGGCGGCAATGGCGACAACACAATCGCCGGCAATGGCGGGGCTCGAGGGGCGTAGATCATAGCCGACAAGCACGCGGCCGGCCTGCATCTGCCCCGATGCCCGCAAATGCTCGAGAAAACCCGCGACATAGCGGCGGGCCGGCTGGCCTTCGAGCTCGCTGACGAGGCCGCGCACGCCGCTGGTGCCGAATTTCAAACTCATGATGGGCCTTTCTTCAGTCTTCGGGGCGCGGGGCGCCGCGCAGGCGCTTGACGCCGGAGCGCAGGGATTTGCCCTCGAGCCGGCGTTTTTTCGAGGCGAGCGTGGGGCGCGTGGCGATGCGCGGCTTGGGCACATAGGCGCCCTCGCGCAACAGCGCCACCAGCCGCGCCAGTGCCTCGGTGCGGTTGAGCGGCTGGTCGCGATGGGAATTGGCGGTAATGACGATGACGCCGTCACGGGTGAGGCGAGAGCCGGCGAGAGCGGCGACGCGGCGCTTCATCGGCTCGGGAATATTGGGCGAACTGGCGAGGTTGAAGCGCAATTGCACCGCGCTGGCGACCTTGTTGACGTTCTGCCCGCCCGGCCCCGAGGCACGCACGAAATTTTCCTCGATCTCGGATGGATCGATGGAAACGGAGCGGGTGATGGCGATGGGCTCGGCCATGATCCCGCTCCCTCCCTAGCGTTTCCAGCGTCCGGTGAAATAGACTTCCTCGTCGTGGATGATGCGGCCTTTTTCGGTCGTGCGGTATTTGCCCGGCCCGGCCTCTTCTACCCACTTCTTCTTCAGCATGCCGGCAAAGGTCTTTTCGCCGATATCCTTGAAGTCATCCGGGCCGAGGATCTTGTCCTCGCCCAGGTGATAGAGAGCCTTCATTTCGCGATTGGAGGGACGCTGCGGCATCTCAGGCGACCTTCAGGTCCGGCGGGGTGCTTTCGGCCATCAGCGCCACGATGGCTTCCATCGCCGGCTGCACCTGCTGGCCCTCGGTGCCCAGACGGCGCACGGAGACCGTGCCCTCCTCGGCCTCGCGCTTGCCGACGACAAACATCAGCGGCACCTTCTGCACCGAGTGCTCGCGCACCTTGTAGTTGATCTTCTCGTTGCGGATGTCGAGCTCGGCGCGAATGCCGGCCTCACGCAACTGACGCACCAGCTTTTCGGCATAGTCGTCGGCTTCCGAGACGATGGTGGCCACGACCACCTGGGTGGGCGAAAGCCACATCGGCATCTTGCCGGCATGGTTCTCGATCAGAATGCCGATAAAGCGCTCCAGCGAGCCCAGAATGGCGCGATGCAGCATCACCGCATATTGGCGCGAGCCGTCCTCGGCCACATAGGTGGCGCCCAGGCGCTCGGGCAGCACATAGTCGAGCTGCAGCGTGCCCACCTGCCAGGAACGGCCGATGGCGTCCTTGAGGTGGAATTCGAGCTTGGGCGCATAAAAGGCGCCCTCGCCCTCGGCGATCTCGAAATCATAACCGGTGGCGCGCAGCGCATCGCCCAGGGCCTTCTCCGCCGAGTTCCAGCGCTCGATGGTGCCGCCGAAATTTTCGGGACGCGTTGCAAGCTTGATGACGACGTTTTCAAAGCCCAGATGCCCATAGACCGAATAGAGCAGATGCACGAAATGCTCGGTTTCGGACTGAATCTGGTCCTCGCGGCAGAAGATATGCGCGTCGTCCTGGGTCATCTGGCGCACGCGCATCAGCCCGTGCAACGCGCCATGGGCTTCGTTGCGGTGGCAGCAGCCGAATTCGGCCATGCGCAACGGCAGATCGCGATAGGATTTAATTCCTTGATTGAAGATCTGCACGTGAGCGGGGCAGTTCATCGGCTTAAGCGCCAACAGATCGCCCTCGTTCTCGAAGATGGGCTTGTCGTCTTCGGTGCTCGGCACCTGATCGGGCACCACGAACATGTTTTCGCGATATTTGCCCCAATGGCCGGACTGTTCCCAGAACTTGGCATGCATGAGCTGGGGCGTCTTGACCTCGACATAGCCGGCCTTGTTGAGACGGCGGCGGATATAGGCTTCCATCTGGTTGTAGATGGTGAAGCCGCGCGGGTGCCAGAACACCGAGCCCTGCGCCTCTTCCTGCAGGTGGAACAGGTCGAGATCGCGACCGATCCTGCGGTGGTCGCGCTTTTCCGCCTCTTCCATCATCGTGAGGTAGGCGTCGAGCTCCTCGCGCGTGGCGAAGGCCGTGCCATAAATGCGCGAGAGCACTTCGCGCTTGCTGTCGCCGCGCCAATAAGCACCGGCCACCTTGGTCAGCTTGAAGGCCTGGCCGACATCCTTGACGGTGCGCATATGCGGGCCGCGGCACAGATCCATCCACTGGCCCTGCTTATACATCTTGATCGACTGATCGGCCGGAATGGCGTCGACCAGCTCGACCTTGAAGGCTTCGCCCTTGGCTTCGAACCAGTCCTTGGCCTGATCGCGGCTCCACACTTCCTTGCTGAAGGCAGCGCCGCGCTCGACGATCTCGCCCATCTTCTTTTCGATGACGCGCAGCTCGTCCTCGGTGAAGGGGCCGGCAGGACGATAAAAGTCGTAATAGAAGCCGTTCTCGATCACCGGACCGATGGTAACCTGCGTATCGGGCCACAATTCCTGCACCGCCTCGGCAAGGACGTGGGCGGCATCGTGGCGGATCAGCTCCAGCGCATCCCTGGAGCCGCTGTCACGCGTGACGAATTCCAGCGCGCCATCGGTGTCGAGCGGATCGGAGAGATCGGACAACACGCCATTCCAGCGCATGGCGATGGTCTTCTTGGCGAGCGACTTGGAGATGCCCTCGACGATGGTGGTGCCGGTGGTGCCACGCGCAAAATCGCGAACTGCACCATCGGGGAACGTCACCTTGATCGTCATTTTGGATCTCCAGAATTGGGATGATTGCCGCAACAAACGCGGCAAGGCGGCCTGAATAGCATGGTTTTTGCACGATGCCAGCCCTGATGGCGGTGGAAGGGCAGAGAGGCCCCCTCCCTGTCCTCCCCGCAAGGGGGCGGGTGCGTGCCTACACCCAGCGCCCGTAGCGCCAGGGGGCGTACCAGCGCCCTGCCCCGGGCAAGGCTTCGGGCACCGGGTCATAGCCATGGCTGCCGCCGGGGCGGCAGCGCCAGAGACGGGCGGCGCCCATCCAGCCGCCGGGCCAGAAGCCGAAGCGCCAGATGGCGTCGCGGGTAAATTCGGAACAGGTGGGCAGGTGACGGCAGCTGCGGCCGGTGAAGGCCGACAGCGTGTAGCGATAGAGGGTGATGAGAAAGATCGCCGCGAGCTTGAAGGGAAAGTCGACGACCCGCCAGACGCTATCGATGATTCTGTTCATGAACGGGTCGCGGCAAGCTCTTGCCCGGATTCGATCTTTTCCAGCGCCGCGGCCACCGCGTCGAACACCAGCAGCGTCGAGACATGGCGGGCAGGAAAGTCCCGCACCGGCTCGAGATAGGCCAGATCGGACCATTTGCCCGTCGGCGGCGCGCCATCGGCCTTGAGCATGGCATGCATGGCCTCGCGCAGCGCCAGGAACGCCTCGACCGGCGTGCCGACGATTTCGCGCGCCACGATGGCCGACGAGGTCTGGCCCAGCGCACAGGCGGAAAGATCGTGACCATAGGCGGTGATGACGCCATCGGTGACGACGAGATCGACTTCGATCATCGATCCACAGACGCGGCTGACCTTGCGCGCGCTGGCATCGGGCGCGGCCAGGCGCCCGGGCTGCGGGGCATTGCCCGCCAGATCGAGGATTTTGTCGGAATAGAGATCGCTCAGCGCCATGAGAAGGGCAAATCTGTTTCTTGTTCCGTTCGCAACGCACTTCTATATAGGGTGTCGCCAGCGAAAATGTCAGGAAAATCTGCGTCTCGACTGGTCCAAAGCGATCTTGCACGCGTATAGCGAACGATCGGAACACCAAGGAGCCGTCAGATGGATGTCCGCGCCAAGCCGCTTGTCGACGCGCCTGTTCAGAATGAAACCGTCCGCCGGCCGACGCGCGAGCAAGCCGAGCAGGCGGTGCGCACGCTGATCGCCTGGGCGGGCGACGACCCCAGCCGCGAAGGCCTGCTGGAAACCCCGGCCCGGGTTACCAAGGCCTATGGCGAGCTGTTCGGCGGCTATCATCAGGACGCCAAGGCGGTTCTCGCCAAGACCTTCAAGGAGGTCGGCGGCTATGACGATATCGTCTTCGTGCGCGATATTCCGTTTTATGCCCATTGCGAACACCACATGGTGCCGTTTTTCGGCAAGGCCCATATCGCCTATCTGCCCCATGACGGGGTGGTCGGGCTGTCCAAGCTCGCCCGGCTGGTCGACGTCTTCGCGCGCCGCCTGCAGACGCAGGAGACGATGACGGCGCAGATCATCGACGCCATCAACGAAAATCTCGGGCCGCGCGGCGCCGCCGTCATGCTCGAAGCCGAGCATATGTGCATGACCATGCGCGGCGTCCGGGCGCATGACGTCATGACCATCACCCACCGCTTCACCGGCGTTTTTGCCGAGGACCGGGTGGAGCAGGACCGCTTCTTCGCCATGATCAACCGGCGCTGACGCCGTTTTGTCATCATCGACCATTCTGGGCCGCCCAAGCCTGTGGAGATGCCCATGATTACTGCCTATACCTCGACAAACGAGCTTCTGGTGCCTCGCGATTTTTCTGCCGAGGCCCTGGACGGGCTCGTCTGGATCGATCTTCTCAACCCCACGCAGGACGACAATCGAATCGTCGGAGCGAGCCTGGGCATCCACGTGCCCTTGCAGGACGAGGTCGAGGAAATCGAGCTTTCCTCGCGGCTCTATCTCGAAGACGGCGCCGAATTCCTGACCATAACCGCACTGACCGAACTCGACACCGACGATCCGACCAAGATGCCGGTGACCTTCATCCTCAAGAACGGCGTTCTGGTGACCGCGCGCTGGTGCGAGCCCAAACCCTTCGCTGCCTACAAGCTGCGCGCCGCCAGGCACAAGGACGTTCCCTCGCGCAATGGCGAAGAGGTGATGATCGGACTGCTCGAAGCGCTGATCGACCGGCTGGCCGACATTCTCGAACATATCGGCACGGAAATCGACGCGATCTCCCGCGAGGCGTTTCGCAACAAGGCCAGCAAGGCCAACAAGAAGACCCATGAATTGCAGGCGCTGATCGAACGCATCGGGCGCCAGGCCGAAGTGCTGACCCTCGTGCAGGAAAGCCTGGTCAGCATCGGCCGGGTGACGGTCTACCACGCCGCCATGGACGCCGCCCCGCGCCGGGGCGAGGTGGGCCGGGAAAGCCGCCGCACCTGGCTCAAGGTCATCCAGCGCGACGTCACCTCGCTGTCCGAGCACGCGCGCGGGCTCAATGGACGCGTCAATTTCCTGCTCGATGCCACGCTGGGACTGATCAGCCTCGAGCAGAACCAGATCATCAAGATCTTCTCGGTGGCGGCGGTGGTCTTCCTGCCGCCCACGCTGGTCGCCTCGATCTATGGCATGAATTTCAGCGTCATGCCCGAGCTGGAATGGACGCTCGGCTATCCCTTCGCCATCGGGCTCATGGTGCTGTTCGCCGTGCTGCCTTATCTGTTCTTCAAGCGCAAAGGCTGGCTCTAAAGCGCGTCGCGTCTGGTTCAGCGCCGTTCCATTCGCTTCAGCTCCTTGTTTTCGCCGCCCCGCAGGAAACCCATCGATGACGCTTGTCTTTGCCGACCCTTCCACCCTCGACCACGCCCAGCTCGAAGAGGGCAACCGCTTCGCGCCGCGCTTCGACGCGCAGGGGCTGATCACCGTGGTGACGGTGGAGGAGGGTAACAATGACGTGCTGATGGTGGCGCATATGAACGCCGAAGCGCTTGGCCTGACGCTGCAAACCGGCATCGCCCATTACTGGTCGCGCTCGCGCCAGTCGCTGTGGAAGAAGGGCGAAACCTCCGGCGAAGTGCAGGAAGTGGTCGAGCTGCGCACCGATTGCGACCAGGATTGCCTGGTCATGAGCGTGCGCCAGAGCGGGCGCGGCGCCGCCTGCCATTCCGGACGCAAGAGCTGCTTTTATCGCCGGGTGGAAATGAACGAGGGCGCGGCGGAACTGGTCGATACCGGCCTGCCGCGCCTTTTCGATCCCAAGGCGGTCTATGGCGGCTAAAACGCGCGTCGCGTTTCCTAGGCTTTTGCCCGCCGCTCGAACAGGGCGACCATGAAGAAGCCGGCAAAAAAGCCGCCCAGATGCGCCTGCCAGGCAATGCCCAGGCTCTGACCCATCAGCAAGGGCGCCAGCGGCACGGCGGCGTTGAGCACCAGCCAGATCAGCGTGAAAAAGCGCGCCCGCGAATTGCTGAACACCTCGGGAATGGTGGCGAGGCGGCGGCCCAGCACGATGGGCGCGCCGGTTTCTGGATGCCGCGTATAGAGCACCGGCTGGAAGATGAAGCGCACGGCGGCGCCGGTGAGCCCCGCCACCCCGCCCGAGGCGCCGATGAGGAACATTCCGGCATAAAGCGAGGTCAGGGTGAAGGCGGCGGCGCCGGCGGCAGCCGAGACGAGAAAGATCGCCAGCATCGGCCCTGCCCCATAGCGGCGCGTCACCGGCGTGGCGAAAATCACCAGCCAGGCGGTGTTGAGCAGCAGATGATCCCAGCTGCCATGCAGGAAAGCATGCGAGAACGGCGTCCAGATCAGCGGAATGAGAAAGCTCACATCCTGCTGTGCCAGAAGGAAACGCAGGGGCTGATAGGCGAACCAGACATAGAGCTGCGCCTGCCCCTCGATGTTAAGCACCATGGTTGACGCCAGATGAATGGCGACGAGCACGCCGGCCAGCGCCGTGATGGAGCCGGGCAGCAGGAAGATCGGCTCGCGCCCGCCGGAGCCATCTTTGACAGGGGTTTGGCCCGGTTCCGTCATCGTCTTGGTCCTTTTGACCGGAGTTACCACCGCGCCAGCGGCCTTTTCCACATCGGGCCGGCGGCGTTAACCTTAATTAATGTTTAAGCGGGAAATCGGCCCGCCATTTTGCCATTCTCGGATTCGCGGCACGACGTTCCAGGGGGAGCGCATTGGCTGCTTTTTGCTTAGCGGGTCCATAACCATGCAGATGACGAGCACCAACACGCTCTATACCTATTGGAACTCGATTCGGGGCGCCCGCAGCGCACCCGACCGCAAGGATATCGATCCGACGCGCATTCGCGAAGCGCTGGCCAATACCTTCATTCTCGAGCTCGATGACAGCGACAAGTTCTCGTTCCGCCTGGCCGGTTCGCATCTGTGCACCAGCTATTGCCGCGAACTGAAGGGCCGCTCCTTCTCCGCGCTCTGGCACAATCGCGACAGCGACGCCATGGAAACGCTGATCCGCGCCGTTACCGAGGATCACGCCGTGGCGCTCGTCACCTTCCAGGGCACGACGGCCCTCCACACCAAGGTAAGCTTCGAAACCATCCTGATGCCGCTGCGTCACAACGGCTCGACCCATACCCGCATTCTCGGCGCCATGACGGCGCTCGACGAGCCCTACTGGCTGGGCGTGCAGCCCATCGTCGAGCAGCGCATCACCGGCTTGCGGCTGATCTGGCCCGACGATATGCCGCAGGAAGAAACCGTGCGCGAAGTGGTCAGCAATGTCGTCAACGACGTGACCTTCGCCGCCGCCGCCCCGACAAGCGGCATGCCGACCACCGTCTTCGGCCGTACCGCCCGCCGCTACGCGCATCTGGCGGTGATCGACGGCGGCCGCCACTAAAGCGCGTCGCATTTCTTTCAGATCAGCTCCCTGCGCTTTGGCCCTTAGTTTTGCCGCATGTCTTTATCCCCAAACCGGGGGTCACTTTCGGCAAACATGCTCTAAGTCTGCCCGCCTCGCCCGGCCTGGGCGAGCGGACCGACACCAGGCGTTAACCAAGACCGAATAGCCTGTCTTGTGGAAATCTCCCAGGACTGGAACCGGTTAGCGCATGCTTAGTGACGATAATTCCGCACCGCAATTTGCGCCACCGGCTCGCCCGCGAGCGGCGGAGAGCCGCTTTCAGCGCGTGAAAGTGTCCATTCTCGGGCGCTACATGCTGGCGGACCGGCGCGAATTTCCTTGCCAGGTGCTGGAAATGTCGCCCGGCGACGCGGTGGTCATCGCCCCCGTCCCCGGCATCGATGGCGAGCGCGTCATCGCCTATCTCGATCATCTGGGCCGCATCGAAGGCTCCATCCTCAAGCAGGTCGATGGCGGTTTCCTGATGGATATCGCCGCTTCGCCGCGCAAGCGCGATAAGATGGCGGCGCAGCTGACCTGGCTGGCCAACAAGGATCTGCTCAACCTGCCGGAAGACCGCCGCCATGAGCGCGTGGTGCCCGACATCCGCCATTCGTCGGTCGTGCTCGACGATGGCCGGCGCTACAATTGCAAGATCATCGACATCTCGCTCTCCGGCGCCGCCATCGAACTCGATGTGCGCCCGGCCATGGGCACGCCGATCACCATCGGCCGCATGCGCGCCCGCGTCGTGCGCCATTTCCAGAACGGTGTCGCGGTGGAATTCGCCTCGACCCAGGAAATGCTCAACGTGGTGCAGCAGAACCTGCGCATGAACTGACGTCGGCCCCTGCCAGCCATCGCCACCCGGCCGAGCGGCAGCGTTTACCAGGGCCTGATCGCGCAGATCCGTCTCCCTCGCGGGCCGTTAAACCGGGCTTGTCCCGGAGTGACCCGTCATGGGTGGGCAATGCCAAGGCCAAGGCCGGAAATCCAAACGAACCCCTCCCCGGATGGTCACAGCGGAGAGGGAAAGCTTTGCGCTTCAGGCCACCGGGCTGCCCTCGGCGTTTTTTGAGGCATCGTCTTTGCCCACGCAACCGCCGCTGGTAAACGCAACCTTACCGGTGCCGTTAAAACAGGAATAAAACTCGCTTCAAACACGCATAAAAACTGCGTTGTGGTTTTCGGTTCGGGGCAAGCCCGCCCCCCTAGCGTGGTCTCCATCAGGGAGACTGCACTATGGCATTCAAACACAGCGGCCTTTTGGCCGGGGCCCTTGTCGGGCTGGCGCTTGGGGTGAGCGCACCGGCAATGGCCATGGACTTCACCAATGTCGCCTATGTCCAGGTGGCGAGCAGCAATACCTCGATCCCGGTCGGGCATCTGGAATTCTGCCGCTCGCGTCCGGGCGAATGCCAGGCCTATGACCAGGTCGTGCCGGCCATGACGCTGACCGATGCCAACTGGCAGCAACTGGTCTCGATCAATGCCCATTTCAACCAGACCATCATTCCGGCGACCGACAGAGACCTCTATCAGGTCGAGGAATTCTGGACCTATCCCACCAGCGGCTATGGCGATTGCGAAGACTATGCGCTGGCCAAGAGGCGCGCCCTCATCGAGGCCGGCTGGCATCCGAGCACGCTGATGATCGCCGTGGTGCGGCAGCAGGACGGCAGCGGCCATGCCGTGCTGATGGTCCGCACCGACCGCGGTGACCTGGTGCTCGACAATCAGGAAAGCCTGATCCGCGTCTGGTACGAAACGCCCTACAAATATCTCAAGCGCCAGGCGCAGGCGAACGCCGGCCACTGGGTCGACATGTTCGACGACCGCAGCATCGTGGTTGCGGCCAATCAATAGCGGTTTCCGGGCCCCGCCCCACCCCAATCCCTGATAGGGGCCTGAAGAACGATGCCGGCAGCGCTGCAGCGCCGCCGGCTTCGTTGCTTTTTGAGTTCTGAAGGCGCTTTTGCGCCACGGGCCGACGCTTTAAATCGTGTCGCGTTTCTTTCAGATCAGCTCCAGATGTCTTTGTCCCGAAACCGGTTCCCACTTTCGGGAGACATGCTAATTCTTGGCGCATGTCTTTATCCCGAAACCGGTTCCCACTTTCGGGAGACATGCTTAGAACCGGATCGCCAGATAGACGCTCATGAAGAACAGGCCGGTGACGAAGGACCAGCCGAAAGCGAGGAGCGCGGAGAGCAGGACGGAGGTCATCGACAGCGTTCCGTTACCCTCCTGCCGCCAGCCCAGTTGCAGCATGATGTAAGGCCCGCAAACCAGGCTCATCAGCAGATGGCCGAAGGCGCCGAGCATGGTGCGTCCATCCATGCGCAGCATGGCGTCCTGCCGGGAAAGCCACTGGTAAAGATGGGTGCCCGCCCCGGCGACGCACAGCCCTACACCCATGATGAACGCCGCCAGCAAGAGTTCGCGCGTCATGCCCTGCCATCCCCGCCTGAGATCGATCCAACACGGATCGCCCTTTTAACCCTTTGGTAACCATATTGCCGCTCCTATGGGCTGTCACCTCCCGACGGAAAACTTGGTTAACGCCGGCCATGCCCGCCCTGCCCATGGAAGCCGAAGCCCGCAAAGGCGGCGGCCAAATCGCCTATAATCTGGCCGGCATCGCCGTGATCGTGCTGTTGCTGGTCGTGGGGCTGGCCTATGCCATCGATCAGGCGGGACGCCCGGGCGATGTTTCCGCCGCGCCGGGGCAGGAAACCATCACTCAAACCATCGCCGGGCGCGACCTGACGATTCCCGAGAGCTGGTATCGCTACGGCGAACAGATGCGACCCGGCTTCGTCAACCAGATCGATCTCGAAATGGGTCTGGTATTGCCCGGTATCGCTGCGCCGCTGCCGGTGACGGTGACCCTGGTGCCGCGCAGCCGCGCACGCGCCAGCAGCGTGCTGCTCGACGCGGTCTATCTGCATCAGTTCGATGACGGCATGGTGGGTGGCGTGCCCGGACTGGTGGGCAAGCCGCTCAAGGCCAATGGCAGCTATGCCGGAGAAACCGTCTGGTATGACGCGCTCTCGCCCCATCCCTTCGTCGCCAAATGCGCGGCGCCGGTCGAGCCGGGCAAACCCCAACGCTGCCTGCGCACGGTGGTGCTGCCTTCCGGACTCGCGGCGATTTATGGCTTTGACAGCGTGGCCCTGCGCTTCTGGCACGATTTCGACGCGGCCATGGAGCGCTGGCTGGGGCCGATCGGGGCGTTGTAGGTTTTTTCGTTATGCAGGGGCGCCGGTGGCGCTCACTCTCGTCTTCCCCGGCCATCGAACCCTTCCCGTTGAGGGAATAGATTAAGAAGACCGGGGAGAGAAAAACCTCAGTCGAGGTCTTCGAGATCGATGTCGAGAATGGACATCGAGAACATGTAGGACTTGTCGCCGTCCTCGTCGTCGACATGGATCAGCCCGATCGACTCTTCGCCGATGAAAACCTCGACGGAATCGTTGAGCTTGGCGCGCGGGCGCACGTCGATGTTCTTGTTGTTGAAGGTCCGCTGCAGGAATTTTTGCAGCTTGATGATCTCGGGATGGTTCACGACGGGGTCCTGACTATTGCGGTTGCGGCGGCAATCTAGTGACTGACCGGGCGCTGACAACCCCCGGTCCCAGCCTTTTTATCGGTAACAAGCCCGGCGCGGGCCTTGCCTCGATGCTCAGCTATTGATGTCGTGCACCAGCACCATCTGATCCATGACCAGCGCCGGCTGGGCGCAGCCGGCCTCGCCGATAACCTTGGCCGGCACGCCGGCGACGGTGGTGCGCGGCGGCACTTCCTTGAGCACGACCGAGCCCGCCCCGACGCGCGAGCATTCACCGACGATGATATTGCCCAGAACCGTGGCGCCGGCGCCGATCAGCACGCCATTGCCGATCTTGGGGTGCCGGTCCTGATCGGATTTGCCGGTGCCGCCCAGGGTGACATTCTGCAGCATGGAGACATTGTCCCCGACCACCGCGGTTTCGCCGATGACGAGCCCGGTGCCGTGATCGAGCATGATACCGCGCCCCATCTGCACCGCCGGGTTGATATCGGCCTGGAACACCTGGCTCGAGCGGCTCTGCAGATAAAGCGCGAAATCGCGGCGCCCGGCCTTGTGGAGCGCGTGGGCGAAACGATGGGTCTGGATGGCCTGATAGCCCTTGAAATACAGCAGCGGCTCGACGGCGCGATGGCAGGCCGGGTCGCGCTCGAGCGTTGCCGCAAGATCGACGCGCGCCGCCTCGCCAATGGCCGGATTGTCGCGCAGCACCTCGGCGAAGATCTGCCGGATGATGTCGGCGGAAACATCCTCGTGATCGAGGCGCGTCGCCAGGCGATGCGCCAGCGCCTCCTCGAACGATTCGTGATTGAGCACGGCGGTCAGGGCCAGATGACCGAGCGAGGGCTCGGTTTCGAGAATCTGCCTCGCACCGGCCCGTACCGTATCCCAGACGGGATCGACCGACTGAAGACGCGACGATTTCTTGGCAGTGCCGCTCATGGCGCCAAACTCCGCTCTATCGAGATCTGCCGATATAAGCCATCCATGGCCCAAGACAAAGCCCTGACGCGCGGATTGGTTCACGAGATGGTGCGCGCGGGAAATGTTCTTTCGAGGAAGGACAGCGCGGCGGCCTTGAATTTGGTGTCGCCGGTGGCGCGCATATGGTCGCGGCGCGGAATGACGAAGGCCTCGCCCCGGGGCAGCAGATCGGCCAGCGGCGCGGGCGGGCCGGCCATCTCGTCGACCTCGCCCACCGCCACCAGCACCGGCGGCTCGATGCGCCGCACATCGGCGCGGGCCATGGGCTGGCGCGAAGTTTCCATGCAGGCGGCGAGCGCCTCGCGGTCCGAGCCGGTGTGATCGGCGAAGATGCGGAACTGGCGGGCGGTGGGATGGGTCAGATCGGCAAGGCTGGGAGCGCGCAGGCCGGCAATGATGTCATTGCCGTCGGTGAGACCATTGATGAGGTTCATCCCCATGCCGCCCAGAATCACGGCGGCGACGCGCTCGGGATGGGTGAAGGCGACAAAGGCGGCGATGCGCGCCCCCATCGAATAGCCGAGCAGCGCGGCGCGCTCGAGCCCCAGATGATCGAGCAGAGCAAGCGCATCCCCGGCCATCTGGGTCGGATAATAGGCCTCAGGATCATGCGGCTTTTCCGAGGCGCCATGGCCGCGATTATCGAGCGTGATGGCGGTGTAGCCGGCGCCGGCCAGCGTCTCCACCCAGCCGGTATCGAGCCAGTTGACCTTGCCGCTCGACGCAAACCCGTGAATGCAGAGCACGGGCGGTCCCTCGCCGACGGTTTCATAGGCAAGGGTAAGGCCGCTGGTCTGGAAGAGGGGCATGAAGAGGTCCTTTCGCGCGGGACGTGTTTAACGGGGTTGGCGCGGGAGGGCCAGCACCGCGACAAAGAACCGCCGCCCGCCCCTTTTCTTCGCCGCCCGGCTTGGCTATGGTCCGGCGCAAATACCGACCCCACAGGTTTGACCATGGCTCACGGCACCACGCCCCATTTCCACAATTCCCAAGGCCTGCGCAGCATCGAGGTCGGTTCGAAGGAATTCAAGTGCGTCGGCGCCCTGCCCCCGTTCGATCACCCGCACATCTATCTCGACATGGGCAAGGACGATGAAATCGTCTGCTCTTATTGCTCGACGCTTTATGTCTACAAGCCCGAGCTGGGTGCAGGACACGCCAACCCCGCCTCCGCCATCTTCGAGGCCGACGCAGCCTGAGTTCGTCCCATGCCCGCCACGGGCCGTAACTATGTCATTGCAGGCGCCGGCATTTCCGGCCTGACCCTGGCGCTGGCGCTGGCCAAGTTCGGCGCCACGGTGGTGGTGCTGGAGCGCGCCGGGAGCGTTCAGGAATTCGGCGCCGGCCTGCAGATCAGCCCCAATGCGCGGCGCGTGCTCGACCGGCTGGGCCTCGGCGAGGCGCTGGGCCGCATCAGTCTCGAGCCCGAGGCGCTCGACGTCTATCCCCATGGCCGACAGGCGCCGCTGATCAGCCTCGAACTGGGCGCGATCATGCGCGAGCGCTTCGGCGCCCCTTATGCGGTGATGCATCGGGCCGATCTCGCCGACGCGCTCTACAAGGCAACGCGGCGCTTCGCCAATATCGACATCATGTTCGGTGTGCGCGGCTGGGACGTGGAGTCGCATGCGCGCGGCGTGACCGTGGCCATCGACGAGGGCAATGGGCAAAGCCGCACCACCCGGGCCCTGGCATTTCTCGGCGCCGATGGCGTGCATTCGCAGACGCGCCAGCAGGTTCTGGACGGGCCTGCCCCGGTGTTCGGCGGTCGCATCGCCTGGCGGACGCTGGTGCCGTTCGACACGGTTTCGGGCCATATCGCCACCGACAGGGTTTCGGTGTTTTTCGGCTCGGGGCATCACCTCGTCTGCTACCCCCTGCCCCATCGCCGCCAGGTCAATCTGGCGCTGTTCGTTCCCGGCCGCTCGGCGGACAAGCTCCAGACGCTGCCAACCATCCGCATCGGTGCCGGCCCGGCGGCGGTATTGATGGCCGCGGCGGCAGACAGCTGGACGCCCTGGCCGCTCAATACGGTGACGACGCCGGTCTGGCACCGGGGCAATATTGGGCTTCTGGGCGACGCCGCCCACGCCATGGTGCCGTTCCAGGCGCAGGGCGCGGCCATGGGCATCGAGGATGCGGCCGTGCTGGCGCCGCTGCTGGTGAAAAACGAGGCGGCCGAGCCCGCCCTGGCACGCTATGCCCGCATTCGCCAGCCGCGCGTGGCCAGGGTTGCGGCGCTTTCGGCCAGCAATGGCCGCATTTTCCACATGGTGTGGCCGCTCTCGCAGGCGCGCGACACCGTCATGCGCCTGCAGGGCCCGCGCGCACATCTGGATCGGCTCGGATGGATCTATGGGCATGACGTGGACCAACGCCCGGCACTTTCGTGACCGGTTCGCCCTTGCGTTGCGCCATGCCCCCGTGTCAATTGCGCCCCATATGGCCAAAAGAGCAGGACGAAGGGAACGGATAACCGCATGCAATCTGCGACACGCTCCCGACTGACGCTCGCCTGTATTCTCGTCACGGTATTGCTCGACATGATCGGCGTGGGCATCATCGTGCCCGTCCTGCCCGAACTGCTCGAAGACCTGACCGGAGGCAGCGTGGCCGAGGCGGCGGTGATCGGCGGCTATCTGGTCTTTGCCTATGCCTTGATGCAGTTCGTCTTCTCCCCGGTTCTAGGCAATCTCTCCGACCGTTTCGGACGCCGTCCGGTGCTGCTCGCCTCGCTTCTGGGGCTGACATTCGATTATCTGATGATGTCGATCGCGCCCTTCGTCTGGTATCTGTTCATCGGCCGGATCATCGCCGGCATCGCCGGGGCAGCGCTGGCGACGGCGACGGCCTATATGGCCGACATTACCCCGCCCCATAAGCGCACCCATCGCTTCGGCCTTATCGGCGCCGCCTTCGGGCTTGGTTTCATCATCGGGCCGGTGATCGGCGGCGAACTGGGCGAGTTCGGGCCGCGCGTGCCCTTCTATGCGGCGGCGGGCCTCGCCTTCGCCAATTTCCTCTTCGGCCTCCTGGTACTGCCCGAAAGCCTGCCCAAGGCCTCGCGCCGCAAATTCGATATCCGCCGGGCCAATCCGCTCGGGGCCGTGCTGGCACTGCGCAAATATCCCTCGGTATTGTGGCTTTTGGGCGTGTTGTTCTTCTTCCAGCTCTCGGCCCAGGCCCTGCCCACGGTATTCAGCTATTTCACCGTCGAGATGTTCCAGTTCTCTTCCTCGATGATCGGACGCACGCTCGGCGCCTTCGGGCTCGGCTTCGCGATCAGCCAGGCGGTGCTGGCCGGCCCCCTGTCCAAGGGAATCGGCGAGCCGGCCGTGGCGATGATCGGGCTTTTGGCGGCGGCGGCGGCCTTTGCCGGCATCGCCTTCGCCATGGATGTCTATTATCTCTATCTGTTCATTCTGGTGGGAACGGTCAGCGGCCTCGCCCCGCCGGCCATCAATGGCGTGCTGTCGCGCCAGGTGCCCGACAACAGCCAGGGCGAATTGCAGGGCGCGGTCAATGCCGCCAGTTCGCTGGCGACCATTATCGGCCCACTGGCCGCCACGCAGGTGTTTTCCTATTATACCGCGCGGGATTCCGGGCACTATTTCCCCGGCGCGCCGTTTATCGCCGCCAGCGTGAGCGTGGTTCTGGCTCTGCTGCTTTTCGCTTTCGCCGCCTGGCGCTTCGAGCTCGGACGCCGGCCCAGCATTGCCGACCACCCCCATGTTCCCGAAATGGCGCCACCCGGACAAGTGCGTGTCGCACCGCTGGAGACCGACCCGGATGATCATCCGCCCCGCCGCTGACGCCGACCGCGCCGTCATTGTGGATATCGTCAGCCCTGTGCTGGCGGCCGGCGAGACTTATGCCATCGACCGCGATCTCGATGCCGCGGGCGTCGCCGCCTATTGGTTCATGCCGGCGCATGAAGTGTTCGTGGCCGAAGAAGACGGTCAGGTTCTGGGCACCTATTACCTGATGGCCAATCAGCGCGGCGGCGGCGCCCATGTCGCCAATTGCGGCTATATGACCGCCCCGGCGGCGCAGGGCAAAGGCGTGGCGCGGCAGATGTGCCTGCATTCGCTGGCGCGGGCCAAGGAGCGCGGTTTCCGGGCCATGCAGTTCAACCACGTCGTATCGAGCAATAGCCGCGCCGTGGCGCTATGGCAGGGGCTGGGCTTCGACATCGTCGGAACGCTGCCCAAGGCGTTCCAGCATCCGGTGCATGGTTTTGTCGATAGCTATGTGATGTTTCGAGAGTTGTAGGGGGCGCCCCCCTGCCGCCGCTCTTCCGTCTCCCCTTGCGGGAAAAGGTGCCCCGAAGGAGCAGAAAAGGGTTCTTCTTGCCATCCACAGGCATTGTGGCGGAGGAGAGAGCCCCTCACCCTGATTTTGTGCTGAACGCATAAAATCTGGCCCTCTCCCTCAAGGGGCGAGGGAAGGGCCGGTGGGCGGAAATAAAAAAGCCCCACTTGAGCGGGGCTTTTCGTTTGGGTTACTTGCCCAGCGTGGACGGCCAGGTGCCGTGCAGGTCGGAGCCGCGGCCTTCGATCTCAAAACCGTGGGCGCCGAAGAAGTCGCGCTGGCCCTGGATGAGGTTGGCGGTGCCCTTGGCCTGGCGATAGCTGTCGAAATAGCTCAGCGCCGCCGACAGGCAGATCATCGGGAATTCGCCGATGGCGGCAGCGGCCACGACCTTCCTGAGGCTCGGATGGCTGTCCTTCATGATGGTCACGAAATCGGGCACCACGAGCAGGTTGGTGGCCTCGCCCTTGGCATAGGCGGAAGACATCTGGTCGAGGAAACGCGAGCGGATGATGCAGCCGGCGCGCCAGATCTTGGCGATGGTGGCGAGCGGCAGCGCCCAGCCGTTTTCTTCCGATGCCTTGGCGATGACGGCAAAGCCCTGCGCATAGGAGACGATCTTGCCGGCGAGCAGCGCCTTTTCGAGATCGGCCAAAGTCACATCGGTCTTGGCGCGGTTGGGCTTGCCATAAATGCCCTCGGCGGCGACGCGTTCGGCCTTGCGCGAGGAAATCGAGCGGGCGGCGACGGCACCTTCGATGGCGGTGGCGGGCACGCCCATCTGCTGGGCCACGATGGCGGACCAGACGCCGGTGCCCTTCTGGCCGGCCTTGTCGAGAATGAGGTCGACCAGCGGCTGGTTGGTTTGCGGATCAACGGCGGCGAGCACGTGGCCGGTGATCTCGATCAGGTAGGAATTGAGCGGGCCCTTGTTCCATTGCTTGAACACATCGGCGCATTCGGCGGCGTTCATCCCGAGACCGTCGCGCATGACGCCATAAACTTCGGCGATCATCTGCATGTCGCCATATTCGATGCCGTTATGGATGGTCTTGACGAAGTGGCCGGCGCCGCCTTCGCCGAGATAGGCGCAGCAGCTTTCACCATTGAATTTCGCGGCGATGGCGGTGAGCACCGCCTCGGCATTGTGCCACTGCTCCTTGGAGCCGCCGACCATGATCGAGGGGCCGTGGCGGGCCCCCTCTTCGCCGCCGGAGACGCCGACGCCAAGATAGCCGATATTCTTGGGGCGCAGATAGTCGAAACGGCGCTGCGTGTCGGTGAACAGCGAATTGCCGCATTCGATGATGGCGTCGCCCGGCTCGAGATGGGGCAGCAATTGCTCGATCATGTCATCGACCGGCTGACCGGCCTTGACCATGATGATGATCGAGCGCGGCGCCTTCACCGTCTGCACGAAATCGGCGAGGTCGTATTTCGGGATGGTCTTGCCGTCGAGGCCCTGCGCCTTGGCCTCGGCGACGAACTCATCGATGCGGCTCGCCGACCGGTTGTGAACAGCCACCGTGTAGCCTTTTTCGGCGATGTTGAGCGCCAGATTGGAACCCATAACCGCCAGCCCGATCAGGCCGATATCCGCTGTCGACATGCAAACAGTCCTTCCGAAGTCTTTCCGTGTTCATTCCCAGCGCGCGGGGCACGGCACGCGCCGGGAAATGAGCACAATATGTCGCAGGAAGAAAGTGCGGAAAGCACTTTTTCGACCGAACCGAGCACCTTGTATGGAAGGCTGCGGCAAAGGCTTGCCTAATGGCAAAGCCATTGGATAACTGATGCGAGGCCTGGACTTTCGCGGGGGGAATCGGTTTTCCGCCTGTCGCCACTCCCCCTGA
>JAHCJW010000058.1 GCA_026126125.1 Devosia sp. | reverse complement strand
CTGATGGGCGGCGCGGGTTTGGTGGTTTGCCTGACGTTCGTTTGGCTTTCCGCCCCCGATCTGGCGCTGACGCAATTGCTGGTCGAGATCGTCACCACGGTGCTGATCCTTCTGGGCCTGCGCTGGCTGCCCAAGCGGGTGGAGCGCAATATCGACGAGATGGGCCTGTTGCGCGCCAAGCTGCGCCGCTATCGCGACCTCGCCCTCTCGATCAGCGCCGGTCTCGGCCTCGGGCTCGCCGCCTATGCGGTGATGACGCGGCAGATCCCCGAGGGGATTTCCGGCTATTTCCTTGAAAACGCCTACAAGCTGGGCGGCGGCACCAATGTGGTCAACGTCATGCTGGTGGATTTCCGCGCCTTCGATACGCTCGGGGAAATCACCGTGCTCGGCATCGTGGCACTGACGGTCTTTGCGCTGTTGCGCCGCTTCCGTCCGGCCGCAGACTCGGTGGGCAAGACCGAGCAGCAGCAGATCCAGGCCGCCTTCGACGACCGGGCGCCCGAGCGCCAGATCGGCGATACGGTCAAGGAATATCTGCTGATCCCCGCGGTGATGATGAACTGGATGTTCCCCGTCATCATCGTTCTGGCCGTCTATCTGTTCCTGCGCGGCCACGACCAGCCGGGTGGCGGCTTTGCCGCCGGCATCGTCATGTCGATCGGCTTCATCCTGCAATATATGGCCGGGGGCACGCGCTGGACCGAGGAGCGCCTGCGCATCCTGCCGCTCAAATGGATCGGCACCGGGCTGGTCTTCGCCCTGCTGATCGGCATCGTGCCGCAGATCATGGGCTATCCGTTCATGACCACCGGCTTCCAATATGCCCAGATCCCGTTCATCGGCCAGGTGCCGATGGCCAGCGCCCTGATCTTTGATCTCGGAGTCTTCGTGCTGGTGCTGGGCGCAACCGTGCTGATCCTCATCGCGCTGGCGCACCAATCGGTCCGCTCGCCCAAGCCCGCCCGCATGCCCGCCCCGCCAATCAAGGAAGCGGAAGTGTCGACCGACGCACCGATGGAGAAGCGCTGATGGAACTGATTCTCGCCATCGGCATCGCGGTGCTGTGCTCATGCGGCATCTATCTGATGCTGCGCCCCCGCACCTTCCAGGTCATTATCGGGCTGTCGCTGCTTTCCTATGCAGTCAATCTGTTCATCTTCTCGATGGGCCGCCTGCGCGTCGATGCGGTGCCGGTGATCGATAGCGGCACGGTCGATGCCAGCCAATATACCGATCCGGTGCCGCAGGCGCTGGTGCTGACGGCCATCGTCATCGGCTTCGCCATGACGGCGCTGTTCCTCGTCATCATGCTGGCGGCACGGGGCCTGACCGGCACCGACCATGTCGATGGACGGGAGCAGCGCTGATGGACGCCCTTCTTCCCCATCTTCCCGTCCTGCCCATTCTGGTGCCGCTGATCACCGGCGCGATCATGGTGCTGATCGACGACCGGCAGCGCACCGCCAAGGCGATCATCGGCTTTGTCGGCCTTCTGGTTCTGCTCGGCGCCGCCATCGCCATGGTGGTCACGGTCAACCAGCTCGATGGCGCGGCCACGGCAAGCTATCCCATCGGCAATTGGCCGGTGCCCTTCGGCATCGTGCTGGTGGCCGATCGCCTCTCGGCCATGATGGTGCTGATCGCCACCATTCTGGGCATTTCGACCCTGGTCTATTCGCTGGCGCGCTGGCACGCCTCGGGCCCGAGCTTCCACAGCCTGGTGCAGTTCCTGATCATGGGGCTGAACGGGGCGTTCCTCACCGGCGACATCTTCAATCTCTTCGTGTTTTTCGAGGTGATGCTGGCGGCGTCCTATGGGCTGGCGCTGCATGGCGGCGGCAGTGCCCGCGTCAAGGCGGGGCTGCATTATGTGGCCATCAATCTTGCCGCCTCCTTCCTCTTCCTTATCGGCGCGGCGTTGATCTATGGCGTCACCGGCACGCTCAACATGGCCGACCTGGCGCTCAAGGTGGCCATGGTCTCCCAAGCCGATCGAGGCCTTCTTGAAATGGGCGCCGCCGTTCTGGCCGTGGCCTTCCTGATCAAGGCCGGCGCCTGGCCGCTGGGCTTCTGGCTGCCGGCCACCTATTCGGTTGCCGCGCCCCCGGTGGCAGCCATCTTCGCCATCATGACCAAGGTGGGCATCTATGCGCTCTTGCGTCTTTCCACCCTTGCCTTCGGGGCCGAGGCCGGTCCATCGGCGGGGTTCGGACAGATGGTGCTGCTGATCGGCGGCATGGCCACCATCGTCTTCGGCGTCGTCGGGCTTTTGGCCTCGCGCATGCCGGCCCGCACCGCCAGCTATAGCGTGTTGGTTTCGGCCGGGACGCTGATGGGCAGCATCGGCATCGGCAATGCGACGACCACGGGCGGCGCGCTCTATTATCTCGTCGTCTCGACCCTGGCGGTCAGCGCCTTCTTCATGCTGATCGAATTGATGGACCGGGTGCGCATCGAGGGCGCCAATGTTCTGGCCCTGACCATGGAGGCCTTCGGCGACGACGAGGAAGAGGCCGAGGAGGAGGTGGGGCTTTCGATCCCCGGCGCGCTGGCGCTGCTCTCGATCAGCTTCTGCGTCTCGGCGCTGCTGCTGGCCGGCTTTCCGCCTCTGGCCGGGTTTTTGGCCAAGTTCGCCATCATCTCGAGCCTGCTCAATCCCGCTGGGTTCACCGAAACGATAGCGCCCACGCCCTGGACCTGGACCCTGGCGGGGCTGATGGTGTTTTCCGGCTTTGCCACCCTCATTGCCCTGATGCGTGAAGGCATCAACACCTTCTGGGCCACGCTGTCCGACACGCCCGGCCCGGTGCGGGTTCTCGAAATGCTGCCCGTGGCCCTGCTTCTGAGCATCGCCATCGGCATGACCATCATGGCGGAGCCGGTGATGAGCTATATGCAGGCGGCCGCCCACCAGCTCTATCTGCCCGGCGGGGCCATTGCCCAGGTGATGGACACGCCACTGGTCGTCAGCGGGGAGGCAAGCCATTGACCGCGCTCAAACGCCTAGTCCTGCCCTATCCGCTGCTGTCGCTGTCGCTGGTCGTCATGTGGCTGCTGCTGCAGCAATCGGTGGGCCTGGGCCATATCCTTCTGGGGAGCGTCATCGCCATCGGCGCGGGCAAGGCCATGCAGGCCCTGCAACCCGAGCCGCCGCGCGTGCGCAATATCGGCGCCATTCTCAAGCTCATAGCCCTCGTGGTGCTGGATGTGCTGCGCTCCAATATCGCGGTGGCGACGATCACGCTCAGCGGTCGCAGGCATCAGCCGCGTCCGGCCTTCATCCTGATGCCGCTCGAGCTTACGGACCATCTGGGCCTTGCCATCCTGTCGATGATCGTCACCGCCACGCCGGGCAGCGCCTGGCTGGAATACAGCCCGACGCGGAATACGGTGCTCATCCATGTGCTGGACCTTGTCGACGAGGCAAGCTGGGTCGGGACGGTCAAGCATAATTACGAGCGCCTGCTGATGGAGATTTTCCAATGAGCGCCGCCATTCTCGCCTGGAGCCTTCTGGCCGCGCAGATCATCATGGGTCTGGCGATGGCGTTCGCGGTCTATCGCATGATCGCCGGGCCACGCGCGCAAGACCGGGTGCTGGCGCTTGACGCCTTCTATGTCGGCGCCATGCTCATGCTGATTTTGTTCGGCATTCGCATCGGTTCGGCGGTCTATTTCGAGGCGGCTCTCGTCATCGGCGTGCTCGGCTTTGTCGGAACCGTGGCGTTGGCGAAATTCCTGATGCGGGGCGAGGTGATCGAATGATCGAGGCCGCCGACTTTCCGCTATGGGCCGCGGTGCTGGTCAGTATCTTGGCCATCGCCGGCTCGCTGCTGACGCTGCTCGGCTGCATCGGCATGGCCCGGTTCACCGATTTTTATTCGCGCATCCACGCCCCCACCCTGGGCACGAGCTTCGGCACGATCTTCATCGTCTTCGCCTCGATGCTGTATTTCCTCGTCTCCGGCCAGCGCCCCGCCGTGCACGAGTTGCTCATCGTCGCCTTCGTGCTGGTCACGACGCCGGTGACGCTGATGCTGCTGGCCCGGGCGGCGCTCTATCGCGACCGCACCGAAGCCAATGGCAATGTGCCCGATCCGGTGGGCCAGGACGTGGTGGTGGAAAAGGAAGGCGGGGCGTAAGCGCCCTATCCTTCCAGTTCTTCGCGCAGCATTTCGAGTTCCAGCCACTGCTCCTCGGCCGCAGTCTTTTTGGCTTCGGCCTCGGCCAGGGCCTTGCTGTCCCGGGCAAATCCCTCGGGGTCGCGGGCATAGTAATTGCCATCGCCGAGCCGGTCATTGACCTGGCGGATCTTGGCGTCGAGCTTGTCGATCTCGCCGGGCAGGGTTTCGAGCGCGTGCTTTTCCTTAAAGCTCAGCTTGCGCTTGGCGGCAGGGGTTGCGGGGTCGGAACTGGCCTTGGCCTTTTCAGGCTTGGCTGCCTTCTCGACCGTCCGGGCGGTGACGCCTTCGCCGCGCTGGGCGACCATGTCGGAATAGCCGCCGGCATATTCGACCCATTTGCCGTTGCCTTCCGCCATGATGACCGAGGTGGCCACCCGGTCGAGGAAGTCGCGGTCATGGCTGACGACGATGACGGTACCGGCATAATCGGAGACCATCTCCTCCAGCAGATCGAGGGTTTCGAGGTCGAGATCATTGGTCGGCTCGTCGAGGACGAGAAAATTCGAGGGGAGCGCCAGGGCACGGGCCAGCGCCACGCGGGCGCGTTCGCCGCCCGAAAGCTTGCCGATCGGAGTATTGGCCTGTTCGGGGGTGAACAGGAAGTCCTTCATATAACCCACGACATGCTTGGATTCGCCGTTGATCTTGAGCGTGTCGCTGCCGCCGCCCGTCAGGGCGTCGCGCAGGCGGGTTTCCGGCTCGAGCCGGGCGCGGCCCTGATCGAGCATGGCCAGTTCCAGGGCCGAGCCGAGCTTGATCGTGCCGGTATCGGGCGCAGCAAGGCCGGTGAGCATCTTGATCAGCGTGGTCTTGCCCGCGCCATTGGGGCCGACAATGCCGACGCGGTCGCCGCGCAGTACGCGGGTGGAAAAATCGAGCACGATGGGGCGATCGCCAAAGCTCTTCGAAATGCTTTCCGCCTCCACCACCAAGGCGCCGGAGGTCCGTCCCTCGGACACCGCCATGGACACCGAGCCCACGGCGCGACGCTGCTCGCGCCGGTCCTGACGCAGGCCGGCGAGGCGTTCCAGGCGCCCGACATTGCGCTTGCGGCGGGCGGTGACGCCATAGCGCAGCCAATGTTCCTCGCGCACGATCTGGCGGTCGAGCTTGTGCCGCTCCTTCTCCTCCTGCTCCAGCACTTCGTCGCGCCAGCTCTCGAAGGCGCCAAAACCCTTGTCGATGCGGCGGGTGACGCCGCGATCGAGCCAGACGGTCGAGCGCGAAAGATCGCTGAGAAAACGGCGGTCATGGCTGATCAGCACCATGGCCGAGCGCATCTGGTCGAGCTCGCTTTGCAGCCATTCGATGACGGGCAGGTCAAGATGGTTGGTCGGTTCGTCGAGCAGCAGCACGTCCGGCTGCGGCGCCAGGACCCGGGCGAGCGCGGCCCGACGCGCCTCGCCGCCCGACAGCGTCTTCGGCTCCTCGGCGCCGGTGAGGCCCAGCGCATGCAGCAGATATTGCGCCCGATAGGCGTCGTCGCCGGCGGCCAGGCCCGCCTCGACATAGGCGAGCGTGGTGGCGAATTCGGAAAGGTCCGGCTCCTGCGGCAGATAGCGGATAGTGGCGCTGGGCTCGACGAAGCGCACGCCCGCGTCATGCTGAACGAGGCCGGCGGCGATCTTGAGCAGGGTCGATTTGCCCGATCCGTTGCGCCCGACCAGGGCGATGCGCTGGCCGGGCGACACGATGAGTTCGGCGGCCTCCAGCAACTGGGTGCCACCAAAGGTCAATTGAATATCTTGCAGGGAGAGAAGCGGGGGCGCGGCCATGGTCATTCCGAAGGATCTGGGCGGGATAGAGCATAGGCCCGACAGCAGATCAATGCGGGCCAGACGCAAAAAGACCGGTCAGGACGTTGAGGATCCTGACCGGTCCGGGGAGACGGTAGCAGCAAGCCCCGTCATATGACTGGCGCTGCGTCCCACAGGCCCCACGGGGGCGCTGCGCCATGGCCTGTATCAACCACAGCTAAACTTGATTGTCAAACTCATATATGAGTTTGAAGCTCCTATTCTCAGACGGTCGCGGCGGCTTCCAGCTCGAAGAGGCCGAGACGCTCGCGGATCGAACGCTTCTTGCTGGCAAGATCGGCGATGGTATAGCCGGCCAAAACGTCGAAAAACGCGCCAAGCGCCTCGCGCAAGGCCGCGTTGAGATCGCATTCGCCGATCAGCGGGCAATCGGCGCCCTCCTCGAAACACTCCGCCAGGGCGAAGCTTTCCTCGGTGAGGCGGACGGTTTCGAGCAGAGTGATCTGATCGGCCGGCTTGCCCAGTTTGATGCCGCCATGACGGCCGCGCACGGTCTGGAGCAGGCCATTTTCGACCAGCGGCTTGATCAGCTTGAACAGAAACAGCTCGGAGATGCCATAAGCCTTGGCAATTTCCGCCACCCGGCTCAATTGCGGCTCATTTACCGCGCAATAAACCAAGGTACGGATGGCGTAATTGGATTGGCGGGTCATTCTCACTTGGGGTCATCCCTTGCAGTTCTGTCGGCCGCACGCAGCCACGGGCGCTCTGAAATTCTGCCCGTAATTTATAACCATTCTAAAATTTGTCAACTTTATCCTGAATAAAGGTATCAGGTATGCGGGAACAATCCCGGACTGGACAGGAACTTAACTTCGACATATGAACTTATTGAGAGAGGAGATGTCGGTGGCCAAGACCGTCACGCGTGCCATGCTCAGTGAGGCCGTCGCGGAGGCGACGGGATTTGCTCGAGCCGATGTCAGCCAGATCGGCGACCGATTGATCGAATTGATCGGGGAGGCACTGATGGACGGGGAGACGGTGAAGCTGACAGGTTTCGGCTCCTTGCAGGTGCGCTCCAGGGCCGAGCGGGTCGGCCGCAATCCCCGCACCGGCACCGATTGCAGGTGCGCTCCAGGGCCGAGCGGGTCGGCCGCAATCCCCGCACCGGCACCGAACATCGCATCTCGGCGCGCCATACGGTGACCTTCACCCCCAGCGGGCGCCTGCGCGAGGCGCTCGACGCCCTGGTCGAGCCCTCCAAATAAACCTTTTTCTACTCGTCGAAGCCTTGCGGCTCGACCGGCGTCACCGGCGTTTGCAGGCCATGCGGGCTGGGCGGGGCGCCCAGAGCCGATAATTGCCGCTGCAATTGCGTCATCAGCGCCAGCTTCTCGCTATCGGGCAATTCGTAGAGGCGCTGGCTGAGCCGGATGGTAAAATCGGAAAAGGCATTGTGCCAATCGGAAGGCAATTGCATCGGATCGATGCGGCGGCGTTCCGGCGTTCCGGCAGCGGCGATGCCGGCCGGGGTCAATTCGAAATAGTCGTCCAGCTGGGGCAGCACCACCTGGTCACCACCCAGACCGGTCGCGATCAGCGCCTGGCGCAGGGCGGCGCGCTCCTCGTCCTCGCCATGGGTGAGGAAGATGGCGCCATGCACCGGCAGTCGCGCCTTGATCCAATCCATCAATTCGGAATGATCGGCATGGGCCGAGTAATTGCCCATGGAGCGGATCGAGGCGCGCACCGGCACCAAAGTGCCGTGAATGCGCACCTCCTTGGCTCCCGACAGGATGATCTGCCCCAGCGTGCCCGGCGCCTGATAGCCGACGAACAGCACGGTGGCGTTGGCCCGGATGAGATTGTTGCGCAAATGGTGCTTGATGCGCCCGGCATCGGCCATGCCGGACGCGGACATGATGATGGCGCCGCCCTTGATCGAGTTGATCGCCTTGCTGTCCTCCACCGCCTCGATGATGCGGAAGCGCGGATCGTTGAACAATTCGTCGGCGCTCAGTTCCGTGTCCTCGAACAGGGAGGCGTATTTGCGATAGACGCCGGTCACCTTGCTGGCGAGGGGGCTATCGAGAATGACGAGGCGCGGATCGATCTCGCCTTCCTTGATCAGCAGGCCGATATCGTGCAGCAATTCCTGGCTGCGCTCGACGGCAAAGGCGGGAATGACCAGATTGCCGCCCCGTTGCAGGGCCAGGTCGATCTCGGCCTTGAGCGCCTGCCGGCGCTGCGGGAGCGTATAATCCTGCCGTTCGCGGCCGCCATAGGTCGATTCGCACAGAATATAGTCAAAGCCCGCCGGGCCTTCGGGCTGGGCGTAGAACACTTTCTCGTCCGGGCCGATATCACCCGAAAACATCAGCCGCACCGGCTTGCCATTGCTGTTGGCCACTTCCACCTCGATCGAGGCGGAGCCGATGATGTGGCCGGCATTCCAATAGCGCGCCCGCACCCCGGGTCCGGGCTCGAGCCATTCGCCATAGCGGCAGGTCCGGCGATATTTCAGCGCCTCGGCGGCATTTTCCGTCGTGTAGAGCGGCTTGGCCGGCTCATCGCCACGGCGGCCGCGTTTCTTGGTTTCGCGTTCGGCCTCGCTCTCCTGGATGCCGGCGCTGTCGGGCAGGAGATATTCGAGCAGGCCCGCGGTCGGCTCGGTCATCCACATCGGCCCGCGCCAGCCCTCGGCATAGAGCTTGGGCAGCAGGCCCGCGTGATCGATATGGGCGTGGGTCAAGAGCATGAAGTCGATCGCCTTGGGATCGAACGGGGTCGGCTTGAGATTGAGGTCGCGCACCGACTTGTTGCCTTGGAACAAGCCGCAATCGACAAGAAACTGCCCCTTGGGATGCACCACCCGGTAGCACGAGCCGGTCACCGTTCCCGCCGCACCGTGGAAATGGAGGGTGACGGTCATGGGCAACTCCTTTTTGCGTGGTGGTGCTGGAGTTAGCCCTACTCTTTCGTGCTTGTCGAGGCGCCTGGTGCGGCTAACGCGGCGCGCGCTTGGCCAGGATGCGCTGCAAGGTCCGCCGATGCATGTTGAGCCGGCGCGCCGTCTCGGACACATTGCGGTCGCACAATTCATAGACCCGCTGGATATGTTCCCAGCGCACCCGATCGGCCGACATCGGGTTTTCCGGCGGCTCGGGCTTGTCCTCGCCGGTGGCGAGCAGGGCGTTGATCACATCATCGGCATCGGCCGGCTTGGACAGATAATCCATCGCCCCCAGCTTCACCGCCGTGACCGCGGTGGCGATATTGCCATAGCCGGTCAAAACCACGGCCCGCGCATCCGCACGCTTCTGGTGCAGGGCGGACACCACGTCGAGGCCGTTGCCGTCCTCGAGCCGGAGATCGACCACCGCATAGGCGGGCGGGCGCTCGGCCACCGCGGCCAGGCCGGCAGCCACGGTTTCGGCGGTTCGCACCTCGAAGCCCCGTCGCGCCATGGCGCGCTCAAGGCGGGTGAGAAAGGCCGCGTCATCATCGACCAGCAGAAGGCTGGGGTCGGCGGCCAGGAGGTCTTCGATTGTGCTCATGCCCATTCCATAAGCGTTTGCGGACCTTACGTCAAAACCCGGTTTGCCGATTGATGGGCGATAATCCCGCGATCCCAGGTGATGCGGACCCGCGCATGGCCGGCATGTCCCGCATTTTCGAAGGTCAGCCGGGCGCCGCTGCGCTCGAGCAGGGTCTTGGCGATGAAAATCCCCAGCCCCAGCCCGCCCGGCTGATGCGCATCGGTGCCCTGCGGATCGCGCGGGCGGCTGGTCAGATAAGGCTCGCCCAACCGCGCGATGAGTTCAGGAGCAAAGCCCGGCCCGTCATCGGTGACCAGAACGGTAATCGAGGAAGGCCCCCAGGACGTTTCGATGCGCACCGTCTGGTGGGCGAAATCGGTGGCATTCTCGATCAGATTGCCCAGCCCGTAGAGGAGGCCGACGCTGCGCGGAAATACCGGCGCAGGTCCGGCCACCGGTTCGTTGTCGAACAGAATGACCTTGCCGCGCCCCTCATGCGGCCGCGCCACTTCGGCGAGGATATCGGTCAGCGGCGCCTCGGCGAAGGGGTCGGCCGGGTCGCTGCCCAGATTGCGCAATTTGGCCAGAATGGCCCGGCAGCGCGCCGCCTGGGCGATGATCAGCTCGACGTCCTCGGCGAGCGGACTGCCCTCCTCGACTTCGGAGCGCATCTCCTTGGCGGCCAGGGCAATGGTGGAAAGCGGCGTGCCCAGTTCATGGGCGGCGGCGGCGGCCATCCCATCGAGCGCGGAAAGCTGCTCGCGGCGCGACAGCGCCAGTTCGGTCGCCGCCAGCGCGTCGGCGAGCAGCCGGGAATCATGGGCCACCTTATTGGTATAGGCGGCAATGAAGGCGATGCCGCAGATGATCGAAACCCAGGTGCCGATCACATAGATGCGATGGAAGGGCAGCTGCTCCCCCGGCGCCCAGGGCAGGGGCAGATGCAGGACCGAGAGTGCGGTGGCGATGCTGGCCGCCAGCACGGCGATCAGCAGGGTCTGGCGCTTGGGCAGGGTGGTGGCCGAAACCGAAACCGGCGCCAGAAGCAGCAGCGAAAACGGGTTCTGCAGCCCACCTGTCAGCGCCAGCAGTCCCCCCAGCTGGCACAAATCGCAGACCAGCAGCAGGGTGGCAAAGCCCGGCGCCAGCTGCACATGGGTGCCGTAGCGCAGCACCAGCCCGATATTGAACGCCGCCGACAGCGCGATCAGCCCCAGACATTCCCAGAGCGGCAGCGGATAGCCGAGACCGAACTGCACGAAGAGCACGCCGCTCATCTGCCCGGCGACCGCCAGCCAGCGCAGCAGTACCAGCGATTGCAGCCGCAGCGGGCGCCAATGGGGCGGGGCGTCAGGCCCCCCAACCGTATCGAAACTCATGATCTGCGCGCACGGGCGCGAAAATGACGCGCGCCATAGGAAGGAAAAAACGTCATTTCAAGCTCAAAAACCCATAGGCACATTCTTGATCCTGTCCCCGGCGGGACCACATCAGACGCATCGTGACTGGGAGACGAAACGACATGAACACAGCAATCATCAAACCGCAATGGTCCCCGCTGACCATCGCCCTCATGGTTTTGGGCTTCATCCTGTTCTGGCCGCTGGGCCTGGCCGTGCTCGGCTATATTCTGTGGGGTGAAAAATTTGGCGGCTCGGCCGAAAAGGCTCAGGCCTACTGGAACAAGGGATGCAGCTATATGCGCAACAATTCCAAGCATCACGGCTTTGGCGGTCACCACCATGCCTCCTCGGGCAATGCCGCTTTCGACGACTACCGCGCCGAACAGCTGCGCCGCCTCGAGGAAGAACGCGCCCGGCTCGACGCCGAGATCGATGCCTTCCACGACTATATGGCCAATCTGCGCAAGGCCAAGGATCGCGAGGAATTCGATCGCTTCATGAGCGAACGCCGTGGCAACCGCCAGGGTTTCGGCGACAATCCCAACGAGAACAATTGGGGGCAATAAACGGCCAGGACCTTCATACTTTGCCGACCTCCAATCCCCCACCTGCCTGACGCCCCCTAACCGGGGCGTTTTTTTTTGCAGCCGGGCCGAGGCGGCCCATAGGCGCCCCCTTCTGGGCGGGCTCTGCGCCCGCTACACTTCCGCATCGATTCTTAAACAGCCAAGGCCATGTTCTCCTTCCTGCGCCAGCGTTCCTCTCCCCCTTCGCGCACCCAGATCGATGTCGATGGCCGCGCCATCGACATCGCCGTGCGGGTGAGCAAGCGCGCGCGCGCCTTTCGCCTCTCGCTGCCCGCCGCCGGCCCCTTGCTGACCCTGCCCGAAACGGCGCGCTGGGCCGATGCCGAAGCTTTTCTGATCAAGCACCGGCATTGGCTGGCGGCGCGGCTGCCGCGCACGGCGACGAGCCAGACCCTCGTGGCCGGCACTGCGGTGCCGCTGCGTGGCGTGCCGCATCTGGTGGTGCCGACCGGCGCGCTGCGCGGCCGGGTGACGGTGGCCACGACCGAGCAGGGGCAGAGCCTATTGGTGCCGGGCGCCCCGGACCATCAGCCGCGCCGCCTCTATGACTGGCTCAAGGGCGAGGCCCTCGCCGATCTCACCGATCGCAGCGGCGTTCACGCGGCGCGCCTCGACGTGCGCATTCAGCAGATCCGCCTGCGCAGCCAGTCGAGCCGTTGGGGCTCGTGCTCCTCGACCGGCGCCATCAACTATAATTGGCGGCTCATTCTCGCCCCGCCTTTCGTGCTCGATTATGTCGCCGCCCATGAGGTGGCGCATCTGGTCGAAATGAACCACTCGCCCGCCTTCTGGGCCACGGTGGAACGCACCCTGCCCGACATGGCGCGCGGCCGGGCGTGGCTGAAAGCACACGGTCGGCAATTGATGGCCTGGCAGCCGCCGGTTACGCAGACTTAATGCCGGTTCTGCCACCATCGTGCCAGAATCATCAGACTTAGACCGTCTCATGCAGCGTTTCGTAGCCCTCATCGCGGTGATCTTCGCCTTCGCCTCCCTGGCGGGGACGACGACCGCGCATGCGCATCGCTATGTCAGCACGCCGCTGGTGGTGCTCAATCTGGTGGATGCCCAGAACGTGTCGATCCCGGTCATGGTCTCGGTGCAAAAGGGCGAGATCGATCTGGGCTCCGGCATCGTCATGCCGTGCGGCCCGCATCACGCCATCCCGCTGGCGGATTGTCCGGCGCCAATCGCGCCGGAAGGCGCCGCGCCGGTTCCCGGGCACCTCACCGTTGCCTCGATCTGGAACAGCACATTGCTGCTGCGGCCGCCCATAGCGGCCTGACGCAACGTAAGCCCACCCTTCCCTGTGCAATTTTTGCTCTGCGCCCCTTTGCGGGCCGAGGATATCCTGATGCTCAATCTTTCCGACGCGACCCTGTCGCGCCGCGCCATGCTGACTGGCCTTGCCAGCCTCGGCGCCCTGGCGCTTGCCGGCTGCTCCACCACCGGCGCCGCCCGCGCCGTTTCCGCCTCCACCGCGCCCGTGGGCCGGGTCGTGCCGCCCGACGTGCTCGCGATGTATGCGTCGCGCCCCGAGGAGGACTATGCGGTTCCCGCCGCCGATATTTCCATGCTGCACCCCACCTATTGGCGGCAGGAGGTCGACAACATCACCGGCGAGGCCCCAGGCACGGTGGTGGTCGATACCGCCAACCGCTTCCTGTACTGGACCCTGCCCGGAGGCCGCGCCATGCGCTATGGCGTCGGCATCGGCCGCGCCGGCTTCACCTGGGATGGCCGCGGCCACATCGCCTATAAGCGCAAATGGCCGGTCTGGACGCCGCCGGCCGAAATGATCGGACGCCAGCCGGAGCTGGAAATGTATCGCCACGGCCAGCCGCCGGGGCTGCTCAATGCGCTGGGCGCCCGCGCGCTCTATATCCATCAGGGCAATCGCGACACGCTCTATCGCGTGCACGGCACCATGGATGTCGCCTCGATCGGCAAGGCGGTTTCCTCGGGCTGTGTGCGCCTGTTGTTCCAGGACGTGATGGATCTTTACGAGCGCGTGCCCAATGGCTCGCCGATCGTCGTCATCCAGAGCGAGGCGCCGCCGGTGCAATTGGCGGTATGAGGCCGCGCCCGCACGTTACGCCACAGCTGTGGTGATCACCCCTCACCCAGACGCAAAAGCCTCGGACAACCGTCCGGGGCTTTTTTTACCTGCGTCCTCGGCTCAGTTGCCGAAAATCAGGTCCATCAGCGTGCGTTGCGAGCGCTGGTTCTCATAGACCGGCTGGGGCTGCTGCATGTCGGCCGGCGGGGCGAACTGGCCGCCGCCATTATTGACCGCCTGCCCGCTGGTGGTCGGGGCGCTCGGCACCCAGACCTGCTGGCCGGTCGAAGGATCGATGATCAGCATCATCGGCATGCCGGTTTCCGGATCGATCGGCGCCTCGCCGAAACCGGTATTCTGCTCCTGCAGCGGCAGGCCGGTGGCGGGATCGACCATCTGCCCGGTCTGGATGGGCGGATTGGCCGATTGCGGCTGAATGAGCTGGACGTTCTGCATCGCCTGACCGGTCGCCGGATCGATGGCCACCATCTGGCCGGTCGAGGGGTCGGTCATGGTCTGCACCGGCTGACCGGTGCCGCCATCGACATATTGCACCATCGGCTGACCCGTGGCCGGATCGATGACCAATTGCCCGGTTGAGGGATCGATCATCTGCTGGCCCACCACCTGTCCGGCATAGGAGCCGCCGGGGATCGGGGCGGGCGATTTGCCCTTATGCGCCTTGGTCATGAACTCGGACCAGATGGCGACCGGCACATTGCCGCCCGACAGCCGCGTGCCCTTGTTGTCGTCATTGCCCAGCCACACGCCGGTGACCATGGCCGAGGTATAGCCGACGAACAGCGCGTCGCGCGATTCCTGGCTGGTGCCGGTCTTGCCGCCGAACTGCCACCCGCCCAGGTTGGCGCCGCGCCCGGTCCCCACCTCGACGGCGGTTTCGAGCATGTCATTCATTTCGGCGAGCACATGGGGGTCGATGACGCGGCCCGGGCCTGCGGTCGAAGCCTCATAGAGCACCTCGCCACTCTTGGAGGTGATCTTGGTGATCACATTGGGAATGACGCCATTGCCGCCATTGGCGAAGGGCGCATAGGCGCTGGTCAATTCGAGCAGGTTCACTTCCTGGGTACCGAGCGCGATCGAGGGCACCGGGGTCATGGGCGAGGAAATGCCCATGCGGGTGGCGACATCGATCACCGCCGCGGGGGTCACGTCGATGGCGAGGCGCCCGGCAATGGTGTTGAGCGAATAGGCGAGGCCCTGGCGCAGGGTCACCGTGCCGGCATATTTGCCCGAGGCATTGCGCGGGCTCCAGCCATTATAGTCGAACTGGGCGTCCTCGGCCAAAGTGTCGGGCGTGTAGCCCTTTTCCATGGCGGCGAGATAGACGAAGGGCTTGAAGGTCGAGCCGGGCTGGCGCTTGGCGGTCACGGCGCGGTTATACTGGCTCTGCTGATAATCGACGCCGCCGACCATGGCGCGGACGGTGCCGTCGATATCCATGGCCACCAGCGCGCCCTGGGTGAAGCCGCGATTGGGGCCCTCATTGGCCACCGCTTCGCGCACGGCGAATTCGGCGTCCTTCTGCATCTTCCAGTCGATGGTGGTCTGCACCACCACATCGTCCTCGATCTCGCCGATATAGGCGGTCATCAGGCTTTCGACCCAGTCGGCGACATAGGATTCGGACCCCGCCACCACCGTGCGCACGCTCGATTGCTCCGAGCCGATCTGGGCGGCGTCGGCCTCTTCGCGGGTAATATAGCCTTCCTGGGCCATCAGGCTGAGCACGAGGCGCTGGCGCTCGATGGCACGCTGCGGATTGGCCTTGGGATTATAGGCCGAGGGCGCGGGCAGAATGCCGACCAGCATGGCCGCCTGACCCAGCGACAGATTGCGGGCCGAAACGCCGAAATAGGTCTGCGCCGCCGCCTCGATGCCGGTCGCCCCGGCGCCGAAATAGACGCGGTTCATATAGAGTTCGAGAATTTCCTCTTTGGTGAAATTCTGCTCGAGCCAGATGGCCAGAATGGCTTCCTGCACCTTGCGCCCGAGGGTCTGGTCGGGGGTGAGGAAGAGGTTTTTGGCCACCTGCTGGGTGAGGGTGGAGGCACCGCGGGTAACCCCGCGCGCCTGCACCGATTCCACCACCACGGCCAGAAGGCCGATCGGATCGACGCCGAAATGGCTCATGAAGCGCCGGTCTTCCGAGGCGATGAAGGCGGCCGGAACGAAATGGGGCAGCTCGCGGAAGGTCACCGCTTCGCCGCCGGTCTGACCGCGATTGGAAATGAGGCTCCCATCGGCCGCCAGGATCCGGATATTGGGCGGACGCTCGGGAATGGCCCAGGTGTTGGACGAAGGCAGTTGCGCGCCGTAATAGACGATGACGCCGATAACGGCGAGCCCGCCCCACAGACAGGCGACAAAGCCCCACCACAGAAGGCCCATGAGCAAGCCGCCGGAGCGCGAACGCCGCTTTTTCGGCCGTGCGGTTTCCGCCTTTCCGCGGCGGGGCGGCTTTTTCTCGTTGCGCGGCGGCTTGGGCGGCTTGCCACCGCCACCGCCACCCCGAGGACCGCCCGAGCGCTCGTCATCGACGAAGACTCCGACCGACTGGCCCAGCGAGGGTTCGACACGCTGGCCCTTGGCGACGCGGGGTTGCGGCTTGCCATCCCGTCTGGGCTGGCCAACCACGCGATCATCGGCCGAAATGCGGAAGTCCATCGAGCAACCTGTCCTTGGAAGTCTGTAGCCGCTTCTACCCTGTTCGCCTCGGGAGGGAAACAAAAGGTCAGCAAGAGTTAAGCAAGACCCGACCGGCTGGGGCGCGGTCAGACCGGAAACACTCCGACGCGACTTTAACATCCATGCTTTTTCCCGCCAATTGTGGCCGGTTTATGTGAGTTTCCCGGCAAAAACCGAGGGTGTGGCCGGCGTGACACAGCTGTGTCCTTGCTCTTGCCGCAGGAGAGGGGGCAAGAAGAGCCATGCGCTTGCCGATCCTCTTTGCCGCCGCCATCCTCGCTCTTTTCGCCGCCCCGGCGCGGGCCGACGCCCTCACCGCGGCGCTGAACCGGGCGATGACCCTGTTCGAGGCGGCCGCGCCGCTTCTGGGCAATAGCGCCCTGGGGGTCGAGACATCGCGCTATCGCGACGCCCTGATGATGGGGAAATTCGCCCGCGGCGCCGAGGAGATTTCCCTCTATTACGAGGAAAAATCCGACCCGGCCGGCCATTGTGGCCGCTTTGCCGCCTATACGATGCTGCCCGCCCGTGCGGGCATGATCCGGCTGGTCATCTGCCCGCGCTTTTTCAGGCCCGACGCCGACGATCTGCGCAGCCTCACCGTGCTGCACGAGCTGGTCCACGCCGTCACCGATGCCGACGAATGCCGTGCCATGGCCTATGCCGCCCGGATCCAGAAACTGGCCACCGGCCGCTTCACCCCGGTCGAGGCCTATTGGCAGGCCAATAATTGCGCGGGATCGAGGTTTGCGCTGCCTTAGGGTATTTGGGGCCGGCATCACGCCGGCACCCTCCCCCTATTCAGCCAGGGCGGTGTATTTACCGCCAGCCCAAAGCCGGCGCCACGAGCTTCAAAATGCTTTCGATCACATGGGCATTATAATCGACGCCGAGCTGGTTGGGTACGGTCAGCAGCAGCGTATCGGCCTCGGCGATGGCCTCGTCCTTGCGCAGATCCTCGATCAGCCTGTCCGGCTCGGCGGTATAGCCGCGACCGAAGACGGCGCGGACATTGTCCTCGATATAGCCGAACTGGTCCTGTTCCGGGCGGCCCTGGCCGAAATACATGCGGTCCATGTCGTTGACGAGGGCGAAGATCGAGCGGCTGACCGAAACGCGCGGCGCGTGCACATGGCCCGCCTCCTTCCAGGCCTCGCGATAGGCGCGGATCTGTTCGGCCTGCTGGACGTGGAACGGCTTGCCGGTTTCGTCGAATTTCAGCGTCGAGCTTTGCAGATGCATGCCCATCTTCGCCGCCCAGATGGCGGTGTCATTGGTGGCCGAACCCCACCAGATGCGCTCGCGCAAACCTTCCGAATGCGGCTCGAGGCGCAACAGGCCCGGCGGATTGGGAAACATCGGGCGCGGATTGGGCTGGGCGAACCCCTTGCCCTTGAGCACTTCGAGAAACACTTCGGCGTGGTTGCGCGCCATGTCGGCGTCGGTTTTCCCCGTTTCGGGCTGAAAGCCGAAATAGCGATAGCCCTCGATCACCTGCTCGGGCGAGCCGCGCGAAATGCCCAGCTGCAGCCGGCCCCCGGAAATCAGGTCGGCGGCGCCGGCGTCCTCGGCCATGTATAACGGGTTCTCATAGCGCATATCGATGACGGCGGTGCCGATCTCGATCGTCTTGGTCCGCGCGCCGATGGCGGCCAGCAGCGGAAAGGGCGAGGCGAGCTGCCGGGCAAAGTGGTGGACACGGAAATAGGCGCCATCGGCGCCCAGTTCCTCGGCCGCCACGGCCAGGTCAATTGATTGCAGCAGCGTATCGCCGGCCGAGCGTGTCCCTGATTGCGGCGAGGGATTCCAATGGCCGAAAGACAGAAAGCCGATTTTCTTCATGGGATGCCTCGCTGGAAACTGATCTGCGGAAAAGGGCCGTCATGCCGGCGCGCGCCCCGGAAAAAGGCGGCAGCCGGACCATGATCGTGCATGTGGGGGAGCAAGGACGCGAGCACAAGAAGGCACGTTTGTGTGCCCTCAAACGCCAACTGCCCCCGGCGCAATCGCCGGAGGCAGCAGAAAAATCCGGCGCGGCTCCGGCAAGGAACGCCCCGACGCTGGAGCATGCCTGCCCAAAACTGGCCCCGGTTCCGGGATAAAGACATGCGGCAAAACAAAGGGCTAAAGCGCAGGGAGCTGCTCTGAAAGAAACGCCACGCGCTTTAAACGTCGAGATTGCTCACATTGAGCGCGTTGTCCTGGATGAAGTCACGGCGCGGTTCGACGAGATCGCCCATGAGCGCGGTAAAGATCTGGTCGGCTTCGTCGGTCTGGTCGATCTCGACGCGCAACAGCGTGCGCGCATTGGGATCGAGGGTCGTTTCCCAGAGCTGCTCGGCATTCATCTCGCCCAGCCCTTTATAGCGCTGCAGGGAAACGCCCTTGCGACCGGCATCGGTCACCGCCTTGAACAGGCCGGTGGGGCCGTGGATCGGCAGCGTCTCGCCCTTGCGCTTGAGCGTGGCGACACCGCCGAACAGCTCGTCCAGCCGTCCGGCCAGCTGCCGCAATTTGCGCGCATCGGCGCTCTGCAGCAGCGCCCGGTCGATCTGGTGCGTTTCGGTGACGCCGCGCACGGTGCGCGAGAAAGCCAGCGCCTCGTCTTCGGTCACCGCGCCGGTCCAGCCCCGCTCCAATTCGTCGGAAATGCGGTCGAGCCGGTTGGCGATGCGGGTCAGGGTGGCCTGCATGCGCTCGGGATCGGCCAGGCCCTCCAGATCAAGCCCGCCGACAATGGCGGCCTGCTCGACCAGATTGCGATTATAGCGGGTGTTGAGATTGCCCAGCGCATTGCCGATGTCGCGCGCCTGCTGCAGGATCGAGAGCAGGTCGGGCCCGGCATGCTCGACGCCGTCGCGCGTGGTGAACACGGCCTCGTCGAGCCCGGCCTCGATGAGATAGTCCTCGAGCGCCCGCTCGTCCTTGAGATATTGCTCGGAGCGGCCGCGCGTCGCCTTATAGAGCGGAGGCTGGGCGATATAGATGTGGCCGCGCTCGATCAGGGCCGGCGTCTGCCGGTAGAAGAAGGTCAAAAGCAGCGTGCGGATATGGGCGCCGTCCACGTCGGCGTCGGTCATGATGATGATCTTGTGGTAGCGCAGCTTGTCGGGATTGAACTCTTCGCGCCCGATACCGGTGCCGAGCGCGGTGATCAGCGTGCCGACCTGATCGGAGGAAATCATCCGGTCGAACCGCGCCCGCTCGACATTGAGGATCTTGCCGCGCAGCGGCAGCACGGCCTGGTTGGAGCGGTCGCGGCCCTGCTTGGCGGAGCCGCCGGCCGAATCGCCCTCGACGATGAAGATTTCGCTCTTGGCCGGGTCGCGTTCCTGGCAATCGGCGAGCTTGCCGGGAAGCGAGGAGATTTCCAGCGCCCCCTTGCGGCGGGTCAGTTCACGCGCCTTGCGCGCCGCTTCACGGGCGGCGGCCGCCTCGACCACCTTGGCGACAATGGTCTTGGCCTCGTTGGGATGCTCTTCGAACCATTGGCCGAGTTTTTCGTTGACGATATTCTCGACCACCGGCCGGACTTCGGAGGAAACCAGCTTGTCCTTGGTCTGGCTGGAGAACTTGGGGTCGGGCACCTTGACCGAGAGCACGCAGGTCAGCCCCTCGCGCGTGTCGTCGCCCTGAGCTCGACCTTTTCCTTCTTGGCGATGCCCGAGCTCGTGGCATAGCCGGTGACCTGGCGCGTCAGCGCCCCGCGCAGGCCGGCCAGATGCGTGCCGCCGTCGCGCTGGGGAATGTT